>DASRJI010000125.1:0-17901 GCA_035649535.1 Acidimicrobiales bacterium
GGCCGCCGACGACGTGGCCGCCCGCCCCGCGGCCATCGCCGCCATCCGCCAAGCGCTCAAGCTCGAGAACGCGACACTCGCGCGACTGCAACCCAGGACGCGAACGTGGCTCGACCTTCCCGCCGGCGTCACCAACGACGACCTCGCCCCGCTCGCGGCCGGGACGGCGGCGTCCGGGCATCACGGGCGGCTCGTGTACGCGGCGGCATCGACGCCGACCCCGCGCGGACGCGTCGCCGTGGTGTTGACGCGCAAGCTGCCATCAGCGGGCGGCGGCCTCGGCTTCTTCCTCATCGCAGCCGCGCTCGCGCTCGTCATCGCCGGCGTCGTGGGTGACCGGCTCGGCCACCGGATCGCCAAGCCGCTCGAGAAGGCCGAAGCGGCCACCCGCCGGATCGCGACCGGCGACCTCGACGCGCGCGTGCCGGTATCAGATGCCGCCGATCCTGAGGTGGCGTCGCTCGCCACGTCGATCAACACCATGGCCGAGAACCTGGCGCGCCTGCGCGGGCTCGAACGCAACTTCTTGCTATCGGTATCGCACGACCTGCGTACGCCCCTCACGTCCATCCGCGGGTTCGCGGAAGCGATTGCGGATGGCGCGACCGACGACGACGTCCGCGCCGCCGGCGTGATCGCGGCCGAAGCGCGCCGGCTGGAACGTCTGGTCGGCGACCTACTCGACCTGGCCCGCCTCGACGCCCGCCAGTTCAGCTTCGACGTCCGCGACATCGACGTGGCCGACGTCGTCACCGACACCGCCGAGGGATTCCGCCCCGCCGCCGCCGCAGCCGGCGTGGAGCTCGCGCTGCGGCTCGAGAGCGACGATGCGCCGCTCCTCGGTCGCACCGACCCCGAGCGCCTCGCCCAGGTCGTGGCCAACCTGGTGGAGAACGCCCTCAAGTTCGCCCGGTCGCGCATCGACGTCGTCGTCGAGCGCGGCGATCGTCACATCACGCTGGTAGTCACCGACGACGGGCCCGGGATCCCGTCCGAGGATCTGGATCGCGTATTCGACCGGCTCTACCAGCCGAACCGCGACGGTGAGGTCAAGCCGCGCCAGGTCGGCTCGGGGCTGGGCCTGGCGATCGTGGCCGAACTGATCGCGGCCATGGACGGCACCGTCCACGCCACCGCCGCGCCCGACGGTGGCACGCGGATGATCGTCACACTCCGCGCCTCGTCGACGTCGTCCGCCTGACGGTCGTCGACGACGACGAGGACGTCGTCTCGGATGACGTGCCTTCGGCCAGACACGCCGGAAGGGTCAACGGCAGCGATCCCCCGCTCGGGCCGGTGATCGACATGCTGGTGGAACCCGTGGTGGTGCAGCGCACGCGCCACTGCGCGATCCCGTTGCCGTCGGTCACGGTCTGGGTCTGGCTCTCGAGCTGAAACCCCGAACCGACCAACTCGATCGCCGCGTTGGGCACCGGCGTGTTGCGGACGACACCGGCGGGGTCGACCGTTCGCTGGGCCAGCAGCACGTACAGGTTGGCCTGCTGGCCGACGATCGGCGGGTTGGGCGCCACCGACGCGGTCGCCGCCGCGCCCGAGTAGCGGTCGACGCGCAGGTTGACTGCCTTGGTCTCGCTCGACTGGACGTAGACGAGCTCGGGTTTGGTGAGCGCGAGTTCCGGTGCGCGCCAGGCGCGCAGCCGATAGCGGCCGCCGAGCACCATCGGCAACGACCACGTGCCGTCGGCGAGCGTCGTGAGGTCCGTCGACGCAGCCGAGCTCCCAACCAACCGCTCGATGCGCACCGTCGCGCCCTCTACCGGGCCGTCGGGGCCCTGCACCGCGCCCGCCAAGGTCGCGTTCCCCGGGCCCATCGCGACCGACGTCGTCGTACGGCTGCTCACGCCCTTCAGACCGATCTGGCCGAAGTCGACTGCCGTGGTCGTCGTGATGTTGGGGATCCGGCCAGGATCCTTTACCTTCACCAACCCCCCCGACCCCGAGCAGGCGGCGCCGACAGCAGCAACGACGACGAGGACAGCGACGAGCGGGAATCGCCTCACGCGAGGGGCAACGGCTTGATGACCGCGCCGTCGATCTCCGCCGGCGGCTCGACCTTGCGGGTGACGTAGGCCAGCGCGACTGGGTGGCCCGTCCGCGGCGACCAGGCCGCCGACGTGATCACGCCGACGTCGGCCCCCGCCGCGTCGCGCAATGACGCGCCGGCGGCGGGCACCTCGTCACCGTGGAACTCGACGCCGTGAAGGCGCCGAGGGACGTTGCCGCCGCGCGAGTCGATGCGGGCGACCAGCTCCTGCCCGGTGTAGCAACCCTTCGTGAAGCTCACGGCTCGTTCGACAACGCCGGTGGCTTCGGCAGGAATCGTCTGCTCCGTCAACTCGCGTCCCATCACGGGTACGCCGGCTTCGATCCGCCACACCTCGTAGGCCTCGTCGCTGCACTCGGGGACGCCGTCCGGCACTGCGACGTCATTGCCGGCCACGTACGTGACGACACCAGCGCGGAACACGGCCAGCACGCGCCACGCCGGCTCGGGCTCGATGGTCGCTTTGGTGCGCAGCTTGAACCGCTCGAGACGCTCGATCACCGCGGTGCCCGCGCCGGCGTCGGTGTCGAGCACGAAGTCGTCATCGGCGACGCGCGTTACCCGCAGCAGGGCGACGACCTTGCCCTGCGGTTGCAACAGCAGCGAGTCGGCCGACCCGCCGACCGCCAGCGCCTTGATGTCCTGACTCAGCTGGCCGTCGAGAAACGTGAGGGCATCGGGACCCGCCACCCGCACCGCGTCGCGCGCGAGCCACACTGCGCCGACGTCCTCGCGGAGTCGCCGGTAGTCGGCGGCGGTGTCAGCCACCGTGCGCCCGGCGCAGCGAGGTCATCCGCCGGGCCGGCGGGACGGCCGCGAGCAACGCGGCCGCCTTGTTACGGCACTCGAGGTCCTCAAGCTCGGCGTCGCTGTCGGCGACGATGCCGGCCCCCGCCTGAACCGACGCCCGCCCGTCGGGCGTTATGAACATCGTGCGGATGGCGATGGCCGTATCGAGATTGCCGGAGAAGTCGACGTAACCGACGACGCCGGCGTAACCGCCGCGCTTGGTCGGCTCCAGCTCGTCGATGATCTCCATCGCTCGCACCTTCGGTGCCCCCGACACCGTTCCGGCCGGCAGCGTGGCGCGCAACACGTCGATCGGCCCCTTGCCCGGGACGATGTCGCCCGACACCTGCGACGTGAGGTGCATGACGTGGCTGTAGTACTCGAGCGTCATCAGCTCGTCGACGGTCTCGGTGCCGAACGTGACCACGCGACCGACGTCGTTGCGCGCCAGGTCAACGAGCATGATGTGCTCGGCGATCTCCTTCGGGTCTTCGGAGAGCTCGCCGGCCATGCGCTTGTCGTCGGCCGCGCTGCGACCGCGCCTACGGGTGCCGGCGATCGGTCGCGAGATCACCTTCCCGTCGAGCAATTGCACCATCGGCTCGGGCGACGAACCAACCACGGTGATCTCGGGATGACGCAGGAAGTACATGTACGGGCTCGGGTTGACTTGGCGCAGGGCGCGATACACGTCGAACGGATCGGCCTCGAGGTGGAAGTCGAAGCGCTGCGACAAGACCACCTGGAAGATGTCGCCCGAAAGGATGTACTCCTTGGCCACCGCGACTGCGTCGGCCCATTGGCGCTCGGTGAGCGTGCGCTTGACGTCGGGTAACGCGTCGAGGGCATCGGGTGGCGCGAGCACAGGTTCGGCGAGGGGCCGCGACCCGTCGGCCTCGAACGCGTCGAGGCGCGCCATGGCCGCGTCATACGCGGCGTCGATCGCGGTCGGCGACGGGTTGGGCGGCAGCAGCGCGTTGTCGATGATCGTGACCCGCTGGCGCCAGTGGTCGAATGCGGCGATCTGGCCGATGACGGTGAGCACCGCTTCGGGGTGGCCGAGGTCGTCGGTCGGCACGTCGGGCAGGCGCTCGACCTCGCGCACGACGTCGTAGCCGAGGTACCCGACGACGCCGCTGTGCAGCGGCGGTAGGTCCTCGAGCACCGGCGCGCGGTAGACGTCGATCAGCGCCTCGAGCGCGGCTAACGCGCCGCGATCACGCGGGATCTCGGGCGGTACATCGCCGTCGACGTCGAGGCGTCCGTCGCGGAGGACGAGCGTGGCCTGCGGCGCGCGACCGACGAAGCTGAACCGGCTCCACCGCTCGCGCTCGACGGACTCGAGCAGGAACCCCGGCTCGTCGCCGACGAGTCGCAGGAACTCCGACACGGGCGTGGCCAGGTCGGCCAGCAGCTCACGCCACACCGGCACGACCCGGTGCCGCGCGGCCAGGCCGCGGAAGTCGTCCCTACTCGGCTGCTGTGTCAAGGCGCCGGAAGAAGCAGCTGAACTCGCCCGTGTGGCACGCGCCGTTGCCCTCTTGCTCGACGACGAAGAGCAGCACATCGCCGTCGCAGTCGTACCGCGCCTCGCGCACCCACTGCCGGTCGCCGGATGTGTCGCCCTTGGCCCACCGCTCGTTGCGGCTGCGGCTCCAATAGACCATGCGCCCGGTTTCGAGCGTCTCCCGCAGCGTGTCGGCGGTCATCCACGCCAGCATGAGCACGACGCCGCTCTCACGATCCTGGGCGATGGCGGGCACCAGCCCCGCATCATCGAAACGGATATCGCTCAGGTCGGGCTCGGACATGACTGCCATCAACCAATCGTAGGCGGCGAACCCTGCGTAGGAATCAGAGATACAGGCCGGTGGAGCCGTCGACCCGGCTGGATGCGACGGCGTGGATGTCGCGCTCGCGCATGAGGATGTACTCCTCGCCCTGGACCTCGACCTCGTAGCGGTCTTCCGGGTTGAACAGGACCAGGTCGCCGGGCGTGATGTTGCGAACGTGCGGGCCGACGGCGACGACCTCGGCCCAAGTCAACCGTTTCGACACTTGCGCGGTCGCCGGAATCAGGATGCCGGCGCGGGACTTACGCTCGCCTTCGGACGCCGGGATCTGCACGAGGATGCGATCCGACAGCATCATGATCGCGTTCTTCTGTTCGGCCTCGGCCACGGGACGACGGTACCTGCTAGGCGGGACGGACCGTGAGCCCGGCGGCCGTCAACCGCTCCTTGGCCTGGCCGATCGTGAACTCCCCGAAGTGGAAGATCGACGCGGCCAAGACGGCATCGGCGCCACCGTCGATGGCGCCGTCGACGAGGTGCTCGAGCGTGCCCACGCCGCCGCTCGCGATGACCGGAACGCCGCACGCGTCGGTGACCGCGCGCGTCAACTCAATGTCGAAGCCGTCCTTGGTGCCGTCGCGGTCCATCGACGTCAGCAGTATCTCGCCCGCGCCGAGCTTCTCGACTTCGGTCGCCCACGAGATCACCTCGAGGCCGGTGGGCTTGCGGCCGCCGTGCGTGTACACCTCAAAACCGCCCGGCGAACGACGCGCGTCGATGGCGACGACAACGCACTGCGCGCCGAACTCGTCGCTCAGTTCCTGCACCAGCTCGGGACGCGAGACCGCGCTGGTGTTGATCGACACTTTGTCGGCGCCGGCGCGCAGCAAGGCGCGAGCGTCGTCGACGCCGCGAACGCCACCGCCGACTGTGAGCGGAATGAACACTTGGTCGGCGGTGCGGGCGACGACGTCGACCATCGTGTCGCGCGCGTCGGACGACGCGGTGATGTCGAGGAACACGACCTCGTCGGCGCCCTCCTGGTCGTAGCGAGCGGCCAGCTCAACGGGGTCACCCGCGTCGCGCAGGTTGACGAAGTTCACGCCCTTGACGACACGGCCGGCGTCGACGTCGAGGCAGGGGATGACCCTTATGCTTCGCACGCGGCGAGGGCCTCCTCCAGCGTGAAGACGTTCTCGTACAGGGCCTTGCCGACGATCACACCGGCGACGCCTACGTCGCGGAGGGCGCGCAAGTCGTCGAGGGTGCCGACGCCGCCCGACGCCACGACCGGCACCGACGTGGTCGCGACCGCATCGCGCAGGCCTTCGAGGTCAGGACCCTCCATCGTCGCGTCGCGCGCGATGTTCGTGATGACGAATGACGCGGCGTGCGAGAACGCCGGCCACTGCACGGCGTCGTGCAGCAGCACGCCGCTGCGCACCTCCCACCCGCGCGTGCGGATCTCACCGTCGCGGTGGTCGAGCCCGACCGCGACCCGCCCCGGATAGCTCTGGATGAGCGAACCGGTGAACCCAGGATTGCTTACGGCGATGCTGCCGCAGACGATGCGGTCGACGCCCTCGGCGAGCAGGCTGGCGTCGCGTACCCCGCCACCTGTCTGCACCGGGATGTCGAGTTCCTTCGCCATCTGGACCACAACGGCGCGGTTCGTACCCTGCGTGCGCGCTGCGTCGAGGTCGACAACGTGGATCCATTGCGCACCGGCCGCTGCGAAGGCGCGCGCCCGGTCCATCGGATCGTCGTCGTAGATCGTCTCGCGGTCGAAGTCACCCTGGTGCAGGCGCACGGCCCGGCCGGCGCGCAGGTCGATGGCGGGATAGAGGTCCATTACGCCGCGCACCGGGCGACGAAATTGCGCAGCAACTGCATCCCCGACTCCCCCGACTTCTCCGGGTGGAACTGCGTGGCCCACACGTTGTCGCGTTCGGCGGCGGCCACGACCGTGCCGCCGTAGTCGCAGGTCGCCACCACGTCGTCGTTCGCCTCCGGCGCGTACGAGTGGACGAAGTACATCCACGTTGTGTCGGGCAGGCCGGCGAGCACCGCGCTGTCGGGCCGCGCCTTCTCGAGGACGTTCCACTGCATCTGCGGCCGTTTCACGTCGTCGGACAGCAGGCGGTTGGTGCCGCGCAGCACGCCCAGACCCTTCGTGGTGGGCGCTTCCTCC
The DNA here is from genome assembly GCA_035649535.1 of Acidimicrobiales bacterium. Classification (GTDB taxonomy): domain Bacteria; phylum Actinomycetota; class Acidimicrobiia; order Acidimicrobiales; family JACDEA01; genus JACDEA01. The sequence goes on from DASRJI010000125.1 coordinate 6,839, forward strand.
GAGCCCTCGTACAACATCTGCATCCCGACGCAGATCCCCAGGAACGGGATGCCGGCGGCGATGGCGTCGAGGGCGGCGCGGTCGAGGCCGCTGTCGCGCAGCGCTTCGATGCAACGCCCGAAGTTGCCGACGCCCGGCAACACGACACCGACCGCGCCGGCCGCGTCGCTGGCCGTCGTCACCAACCGCGCGTCGGTGCCCACGTTCTGCAGCGCCTTCTCGGCCGACCGCAGGTTGCCGATCCCATAGTCCAAGACCGCGATCACAAAGTTCCCTTGGTGGACGGCACGCTCGTTCCCTCGACGCGCACCGCGTCGCGCAGACATCGCGCCAGGCCCTTGAACGCGGCTTCGAGAATGTGGTGCGTGTTGGTCCCGCTCCGCAGCCGCACGTGCAACGTCATGCGCGCCGCGGTCGCGAACGACTGGAAGAAGTGCTCGGCCATCTGCGGGTCGAACGGGGGCGTTCCCAACGGCAGCACTTCGCCGAACTCGACCTCGTAGACGCAGAACGGCCGGCCCGACAGGTCGAGCGCTACCTCCACCAGCGCCTCGTCGAGCGGCAGCAGGATCGACGCGAAGCGGCGCACGCCGGCCTTGTCGCCCAGCGCTTCGGCCAGCGTCTCGCCGAGGAGGATCGCAGTGTCCTCGACGGTGTGGTGCGCGTCGACGTCGAGGTCGCCCTTCGCCGTGACCGCCAGGTCGAACCCGCCGTGCTTGCCGAGCTGGCTCAGCATGTGGTCGAAGAACGGCAGCCCGGTGTCGGCCTCGCTCTCGCCCGCGCCGTCGAGGTCGAGCTCGACCCGAATCGACGTCTCCTTCGTCTCCCGTACCCGACTCGCCGTACGACTCACGCCAGCACCTCCTTCAACGCCGCTAGGAACGCCCCATTCTCGTCGGGCGTTCCTACCGTGACGCGGAGGCATCCGTCCAAGCCGGGCCAGCTGCCGCAATCGCGCACGAGCACGCTGCGGTCGACCAGCGCTTGCCAGACCTCGGCGCCGTTGCGCTTCACCGGACGAAACAGGATGAAGTTGGCGTCGCTGGGCCACGACTCGACCGGGAGGTCGGCCAGGGCGGCGGCCAGCCGGCCCCGCTCCTCGACGATGGTCGCCACCCGCGCCTCCATCTCCGGCCGGTACTTCAACGCCAGCCGACCCGCGGCCTGGGTCAGCACGCTCAGGTGGTACGGCAGCACGACCCGGTCCAACTCGGCGACGAGCGCCGCCGGGCCGACGAGGTAGCCCAGGCGGACGCCGGCCATGGCCCACGTCTTGGAGAAGGTGCGGACGACGAGCACGCCGTCGTCGTCGTCGACCAGCGTCAGCGCGGACCACGGCGAGAACTGACCGTAGGCCTCGTCGACGACGACGAGACCCGGCGCCAGCTCGAGCACCTTCTCGACGACCTCGCGCGGCTCGGCCCGCCCGGTTGGGTTGTTGGGCGAGCACACGAAGGTGATGTCGGCCGGCGCGGCGGCGACCGCGTCGAGGTCGAGGGTGAAGTCGGGACGGCGCGGGCCGACGGCGACTTCGGTCGCCGTATGCCGGGCGATCAGCGAGTGCAGCGCGTAGGTCGGCTCGAAGACCGCGGCGCGGCGGCCGGGCCCGCCGTAGGCCAGCAGCAGCGTCTGGAGCACCTCGTTCGAACCGTTGGCGCAGAACACCTGGTCGGCGCGCACGCCGTGCAGCTCGGCCAGCGCGGCGCGCAGCTCGCTCGCGCCGCGCTCGGGGTAGCGCTCGAACGCGAGCGACGCGATCGCGTCGCGCAGCTCGTTGACCCAACCGGCGGGCGGCGGAAACGGCGACTCGTTGGTGTTCAGGCGGACGGCCACGTCGACCTGCGGGGAGTGGTAGCCGGACCGGACCCCGAGGTCGTCGCGGGCGGGGATTAGTGAGGCCACCGCACCCGCACCGAGTCGGCGTGGGCGGCGAGCCCTTCGGCCTCGGCGATGGCCGCGACATGCGGCGCCAGCCGGGCGAGGGTCGGCTCGTCGAGCGAGATCACGTGGACGGCCTTAAGGAAGTCCTGCACGCCCAGCGCGCCGGCGAACCGGGCCGAGCCGTACGTCGGCAGCACGTGGCTGGGCCCGGCGAGATAGTCCCCCACGCTGGCCGGGGCGTAGGCGCCGGTGAACACGGCCCCGGCGTGGCGCACGAGCGGCACGAGCGCCTCGGGGTCGGCGGTCATCAGCTCGAGGTGCTCCGGGGCTATGGCGTTGGCCAGGGCCATGGCCTGCTCGGGCCCGTCGACCAACGCGACGTAGGAGTTGGCGGCCATGTTCGCTTCGATGATGTCGCGGCGCACCGCATTGGCGGCGATCTTCTCAGCCGCCTCCGTGATCCGATCGGCGGCCTCTTCCGACCACGTCACCAACCAGGCCAGGCCGTCGGGACCGTGTTCGATCTGCACGACGAGGTCGATGGCGGCGAACTCGACGGGCGTGGTCTCATCGGCGACGACCACGACCTCGGACGGCCCCGCGAACGACGATGGCACCCCGACCAGGCCGGTGGACGCGACCTCGCGCTTGGCCTGGGCGACGCGAGCCCCGCCCGGCCCGACGATCACGTCGACCGGCCGGATGGACTCGGTGCCGTACGCCATGGCGCCGATCGCCTGCGCCCCGCCGACGCGGTACACCTCATCGACGCCGGCGAGGGCGGCGGCGGCGAGGATGCCGTCGGCGATGCGGCCATCGGCACCCGGCGCCGAGCACAGCACGACCTCGGGCACGCCGGCCACGCGGGCGGGGATCGCGGTCATGAGCACAGTCGACACCAGCGGTGTGGTCGATCCGGGCACGTACAGCCCGGCGCGGTCGACCGGGCGGTGCAACCCGCGTACGACGACGCCGTCGCGTTCGTACCGGCCCTCGGCCGGCAACTGCTCGCGATGGAAAGCGAGGATGCTGGTGCGGGCCGCTTCGAGCGCTTCACGCAGCAGGGGCGGTATCGCGGCCAGCGCGGCGTCGAGCTCCACCTGCGGGACGCGCAACTCGTCCAGGACAACGCCGTCGAAGCGCTCGCTCAGGCGGCGGAGGGCGTCGTCACCGCCGTCGCGTACTTCGGCGAGGATCGCCTGTACCTCGGCGACCGGCGGCTCGGCCGCCGCCGCGGGCCGCGGGAGCTGTGATCGCAGGTCGCCGGTAGCGCCGCGCAGATCGAGCCGGGTGAGCATGGGGAGCACTCATCGTACCGACGCCTACGATCCCGCCATGCCCAATTCGGCTGAGCTGTCCTCGGTCACGACCGCCGTCGTCGAGCTGACCCAGCGCATCACGGCGATGGCCGATGCCGCCACCGCGGCGAAGGACGAGGGCGTGGCCAGCGAGCTCTACGAAGCCGAACGGGCGCTCCGCACCGCCGCCCGCCGCCTGGGCAAGCTCGCCGCCGCTACTTGACGATGACCGTGCCGACCATCTTGGGGTGGATCAGACAGGCGTAGGGGTACTTGCCGGCCTTCGTGAACGTCAGGCTGAAGCCGACGATGTCTTCGTCCCCCTCGGTCTCCGTCGTGAGGCCCGAGGAGCGAAAACCCGTACCGTCCCACGACCCGCCGTCGACGATGAAGGGTTGCTCGGTGCCCTCGGGCATCGTCTTCGGGAAGCCGACGCCGCCGACTGGATCGGTGGCCCTCGGGTCGAGTTTGACGACGCCCTTCTTGTCGATGATGAGCAATGGGAAATAGCGGGGTACATCGAAGCTCACGGTGTGGACGCCGACTTGGACCCACGTGACCTTCTGCCCGACCTTCGTCGTGATCGTCTTGGGCAGGAACTCGGTCATGAGCAAGTCCTGCGAGCGGGTGGAGGCGAAGCCGGCGAAGTAGTCGCCCTTGATCTTCGACAGCGTCGGCTCGGGCGGGATCTCGAACCCGGCGGCCTTGGCCGCCTTCTCGATCTCGAACCCGCCGGCGGTCGCCTTGTGGAACGCCTTCAAGAGGGGCGCCGCCTGCTTGTCGGCGGCGGATTTGCCGGCGCGGTTGACCGTGCTCGCCGGTGGGATCTTGCTTCCCTTGGGCTTCACGATGATCTGGCCTTGCATCGACGGGCCGTGGAAGTTGCAGTAGAAGCCGTAGGTCCCGGGCTTGATGTCGTCGGCCAGCTTGACGTTGAACGTGTTGCCGTCGTTGCCGGCGTAGGGAACGAACCCGCTGCTGTAGTACGCCTGGCGCCCGTTGAACGCCGGCTGGGCCCGCTTGGGACATGGCTGGGCCGGGTCGGTTGGCAGGTCGCCCGAGTCCAGGAAGCACGGCTGCGCCGCCGCCTGAACAACCACGTCGTCGTCGCCGAACATGAACGGCAGGTCCTTGAACGCGTTGTCGAACTGGTCCTCGGTCCCGGGCGGGGCGCCCTCGCCGTTCGGGTACTTCTCGAGCAGAGGGTTCACGAGCCCGAGGGCTTTGTCGACCAGCGTCCCCAGCGTGACGCTGTGTGGCTCCCCGTTCCAGGCCTGCTTGAAGTGGACCGTGTCGCCGGGTCGGACGGTGACCTTGGTCGGGAAGAAGGCGATGAAGATGCCGGAGAACTCGTCGTGGCTGTAGTCGACGCCGACGGTGCGGGTGGCGGCGCCGGAGCTGCTGCCGCCACACGAGCCGGCCACCAGGACGACGACGGCCGCGAACGCAATTCGGAGACTCCAGCGCGTGTGCATGTCGGGATTGTTACCCCAACGCGGCCATGCAGAGCGTCAAAACAACGACGGGCCTAGAGGGCGGTCGTCTTTGTGACGCTCTTCGAGCGTCAAACAACGACGGCGCCCTCGCGGGCGCCGTCGCAGGAGCGGTGGCGGGCGGCGGATCCCGTCACCCGCTCACGGGGAACGAGGTGGCGGGTACCTGTTCCTCGTCAAGCCCCAACGTTACTAGGACTCTGCTTGTTCCCGCCCGGCGCCCGCTGCCCGACCAGGCGGGCCGTTCCGTCGTGGCTGACCACGATCGCGGGCTGCCCGGTCTGCACGGCGGCGAAGTTGTCGACGCCCTTGTACTTGGTATTCGCGTCGACCTTGAGGGTCACGGTCTTGCCGTCGTCACGCTTGAGCGTGAGCGAGTTGTCGCCCTTCGAGTCGACGGTGCCCTTGTCGACGGTGACGTTCTCGAACGTGCCGTCCTTGCCCCGCACGATGAGGTCGCCGTGCACCATCCGTCGCTCGATCGCGTCGCCGGGACCGGGACGGCCGGGGCCGCGGCGACCGGCCTGCTGGCGCAGCTGCTGGCATTCCGCGCTGGGCTCCTGGCCGGCCTGCTTGGCGTCGCGGCACGCCTTGACCTGCTCCTTCGTAGGCCGGGACGGGGCGCCCGGGCTGGCTCCCGAGCTGGCGTCGGGTGCCGCCGCCCACGCGGTGGCGCCGCCGCCGACGACGACAGCGGCCACGATCAGTCCGGCGAGATGACGCTTGACCATTGGTGAGTCCTTCCTGAGATCCGTTGGGTACGCCACTGAGGATCGGCGAGCCCAGTGAGGAAGGTGCCAGGCGCGTGTGAGGAAACTGTTAGCCCCACCGCATGTGTCGGTGGTTTATGGGTGGAAACCACCCATAAACCACCGACACATGGGTTAGCGCAGAGCGCTCGGGCAGTAGTCGTTCAGTACGCAATCGGCGCATCTCGGACGGCGGGCGTCGCAGACCCGGCGTCCGTGGAGGATCAGTCGGAGGCTGAAGACGCCCCGTTCGGCCGGCGGGATCATCCCGTTCAGCTCGTATTCGATCTTGACCGGATCAGTGTGCTCGGTGAGTCCGAGGCGGCGGCTGAGGCGCCCTACGTGCGTGTCGACCGGCAGGCCGGGCTCCCCCATCGCCACGCTGCGGACGACGTTGGCGGTCTTGCGACCCACGCCCGGCAGCTTCGTGAGGTCGTCCATGGCCGAGGGGACTTCGCCGGCGTGGCGGTCGACCAGGGCGGCGGCCATGCCGACCAGGTTCCGGGCCTTGGACCGGAACAACCCGAGCGTCTTGATGAGGTCCTCGACCTCCCCCGTCGTCGCGCCGGCGAGATCGACCGGTGTCGGGAACCGGGCGAACAAGGCGGGCGTGACCTTGTTGACCTGCTCGTCGTTGGCCTGGGCCGACAGGATCGTGGCGACCAGCAACTCGAACGGGTTGGCGTGGATCAGCGCGCACTCGGCGTCGGGGTACTCCTCGGCCAGCCGGCGGGCGGTCTCGGTGGCCCGACCTTTCGGGGAGCGAGGACGCATCGTGAGGACGGTACTTTGACCGTGTGCGCGTCGAGGTCAAGCGACAGATGGGGGCGGGTGACATCGCCGCGGTCCAAGAACTCCTCGACGTGGCCACCGAGGCCGACCACCACCACCCGCTGGGTGAACACAAGTGGCTGGACCTGGTTCAGGGCGGCCGGGCCGGCTTCGCCGCGTTCGTCGCGTGGGAGCCCGACCACGACCATCCCGTCGGCTACGCCCACCTCACGCGGGGCCACGACAGCTGGGCGCTGGAGTTCGTCGTCGATCCCCATCACCGCCAGCCGGGTCTCGGCATCGGCCGCGAGCTCGTCGAAGACGCCCTGCGCCTTGTACGCGAGGAAGGCGGTGGGCACCTGCACCTGTGGGTCCCCAAACCGACGGCCGAGCACGACGCGCTGGCCGCCGCCGCCGGCCTCACCCGGGGCCGCGACCTCCTCCAGATGCGACGCCCGTTACCGGTCGATGAGCCGTACGACCTCGAGACCCGCCCGTTCCGCGTCGGCCACGACGAGGAGGCATGGCTCACCGTGAACAATCGGGCCTTCGCCGAGCATCCGGAGCAAGGTGGGTGGGATGTCGACACCGTCAAGGCCCGCGAAGCCGAGCCGTGGTTCGATCCCGACGGGTTCCTCTTGCACGAACGCGACGGCCGGCTGGCCGGCTTCTGCTGGACCAAGGTCCACACCGACCAGGACCCGCCGCTCGGCGAGATCTACGTGATCGCCGTCGACCCCGACTTCCACGGAACCGGGCTGGGCAAGGCGCTGGTGCTGGCCGGCCTCGACCACCTGGACCAGGCGGGCCTCACCATCGCCATGCTCTACGTCGACGCCGCCAACACCGGTGCCGTCCGCCTCTACGAGAAGCTCGGCTTCACGGTCGACCACGTCGACCGGGCTTATGTGGCCGACTTGACTCCCACCGCCCGCCCGACGGCGTAGGTCACCCCCGCCGCCAGCGCGGCGATCCCGAGCTGTCGCAGCGCGGAACGCAACGTCGACCGACCGGTGAACCGGGCGAGGGCAGCGCCGATCACCAGCGCGGACGCGGCACCGAGGATGATTGACGCGACGACGGCGCCATTCCCTGACGCGAAGAACCACGGCAGCAACGGCACCATGGCGCCGACGCAGAAGGCGAGGAACGACGAGATCGCGGCTTGCTGGGGCGAGCCGAGCTTGTTCGGGTCGATGCCCAGCTCCTCGCGCGCGTGGGTTTCGAGCGCGGTCTGCGGATCACGGTGCATGGCCGAGGCCAGGTCGTCGGCCATCTCGGGCGCGACGCCGCGCTGGCGATAGATCGCGGCCAGCTCGCGGCGCTCAGCCTCGGGGTGGCGCTCGATCTCGCGCTCCTCTAACGCCAGCTCGCGCTGGAGCAACTCGGTCTGGGCCTTCATCGACACGAACTCGCCCGATGCCATCGAGAAGGCGCCGGCGACAAGCCCGGCGAGACCGGCGAGACGAACGATGCCGGGTGCGGGACTGGCGCCGGCGACGCCGAGAATCAATGAGACGTTGCTGACCAGGCCGTCGCTGACGCCAAACACCGCGGCGCGGGCGGCGCCGCCCTGCACGTCGCGGTGGTGGTGCTCGACGACGGCGTGCGGCTCGGTCACAAGGACGAACCTACCCTGAGGGTGTGGCTACGTTGTTCGACCTCGCGCGTGACGACCTCGGCGCGCTGCTGGTGGACGAACCGGCGTATCGCGTCGACCAGGTGTGGCACGGCCTGTACCGCGACCTCCTGCCGATCGAGGAGATGACCACACTGCCCAAGGGGCTGCGCGCCCAATTGGCAGAAGCGCTTCCGTTGGCGCTGGGCCTCGATGTCGAGTCGGTGGCCGACCGCGGCACGACCGTCAAGTGGTTGTGGTCGCTGGCCGGCGGCGCGGCGGTCGAAACCGTGCTCATGCACTACCCGCGGCGGACGACGGTATGCGTGTCGTCGCAAGCGGGCTGCGCGATGGCGTGCGGGTTCTGCGCAACCGGGCAAGCGGGGTTCGAGCGCAACCTCACCACCGGCGAGATCGTCGAGCAGGTCGTGCGCGCCGGCCGCACCGCACGCGGATCGGGGCGCCGCCTGGCCAACGTCGTGTTCATGGGCATGGGCGAACCGATGGCCAACTACGACCGCACGTGGGAGGCGGTCGAACGGCTGCACGACGCCATGGGCCTGTCGGCCCGGCACCTCACCGTGTCGACCGTCGGCATCATTCCCGGCATCCGCCGCCTCGCCACCGAGCGACTGCCGGTCAACCTCGCCGTGTCGTTGCACGCGGCCAACGACGAACTGCGCGACGAGTTGGTGCCGATCAACCGCCGCTACCCGCTCGGCGACCTCATGGACGCCTGCCGCGCCTACCTCGATGCCAAAGGCCGGCGGGTGTCATTCGAGTGGGCGCTGATCGACGGGACCAACGACCGCCCCCGCGACGCGGCCGAACTGGCCGCGCTGGCCCGACCCCTCGGCGCTCACGTCAACCTCATCCCGCTCAACCCGACGCCCGGCTATCCCACCAAGGGGACATCGGCCGCCGGCGTGCGGGCGTTCCGCGCCGCCCTGGTCGACCGCGGCGTCAACGCGACCGTCCGCCAGAACCGCGGTACGGCGATCGACGCCGCGTGTGGTCAGTTGCGCGCCACTGCGGCCAGACTGACGTGATGGAGACCCGTCGCTGGATCAACCAGGGCCAGCCCCAGACCATGCAGATCGCGGTCTTCCTGCTGTACTTCAACGCCGTTTTCACGCTGCTGCTCGGCAGCGACAGTGCGTTGTACGTGCTGCTCGGGATCGCCAAGCTCGGCGTCACCCCCACTGACGGGCTCGAGACGCTGATCAAACTCGTCATCGGTTTCGGCGGGGCGGGCGCCGCCTACCTCATCGCCAACGAGCAGAAATGGGGCTACCGGTTGGGCGTTGTCGTGGCTGCCCTTCCGCTCGTCGGCGTCCTCATGCTCATGCTGCTGCCCCGCATGAATCACGTCCCGCGTTACGGGCTGGTCGACTTCAGTCTCATCAACCTTTTAATCGAGGGCGCGCTGTTCGCCTTGCTGGTCCACCCGCAGAGCCGCGACTACGAAAGGATCTGGTTTAAGTAAATGAAGACGATCGCGCTGGACGATCTGCCGAATCACGTCGGCCATCACATCGGCTACAGCCCGTGGCACGAGGTCACGCAGGAGCAGGTGAACCAGTTCGCCGACGCGACCGGCGATCACCAGTGGATCCACATCGATCCCGAGCGCGCCAAGAGCGGGCCGTTCGGCGGCCCCATCGCCCACGGGTATCTCACCCTCTCGCTCGGGCCCTACCTCCTCCCGCAGCTGTGGCAGGTCACCGGCATCTCGATGGGGATCAATTACGGGCTGAACAAGCTCCGTTTTCCGTCGCCCGTCCCCGTCGGGTCGAAGCTCCGCATCGGTGCCGACCTCGCCAACGTCGAGGAGATCGCGGGCGGCGCGCAGGTCACGCTGGATCTCACGTTTGAGGTCGAGGGCTCCGAGAAGCCGGCCTGCGTGGCCCAAGCCGTCTTCCGCTACTACAAGTAGGTCCTCGCCATTCTTTGATTCTTTGGCGACTTACTGCGCCAGCAAGGAATCAAAGAAGCGTCAGCGGAAGTTGGGGATGACCTTCTCGGCGAGAAGGCGGACGGTGGTGTCGTCGGGGTAGTCGGAGCACCACGGCATGAAGCTGGTGGCGCCGAGGTCGATGTAGGTCGTGAGCTTCTCGCTCACCTGCTCGGGCGTGCCGATGAGGTTGCCTTCGGCCCATGAGTCGAACTGCTCGCCCCAGAGCGACTTGCTGCCGATGGCGCGCAGCTCGTCTTCGGTCTCGCGGATCATGACTTCACCGGAGATCGTCTTTTCGATCTCGTCGTAGTCGCGGCCGACGTCCTTGCAGTGGTTCTTCAGCACCTCGCACTTGTGCGCGAACTCGTGCGGCTTGCCGCCGAAGTTCGAGCGGTCGGCGAGGCGGGCGACGATGCGCAGCGTGATCTGCTCGCCGCCGCCGCCGACGAGGATCGGCGGGTGCGGATCCTGCAACGGCTTGGGATCGCAGTTGGCCCGCTCGAGCTTGTAGTACTTGCCGTCGTAGGTCGTTTCTTCCTCGGTCCACATCGAGCGCACGATCTCGATGCACTCCTTGAGCATCCCGAGGCGGACCTTGCCCTCGGGGAAGTCGAAGCCGTAACCCTGGTACTCGTTCTGGTACCAGCCGGCGCCGATGCCCCAATCGAGGCGGCCGCCGCTGATCACGTCGACCGTCGACGTGATCTTGGCCAGCACCGACGGCAACCGGTACGAGTTGCAGCCCACCATCTGGCCGAGCCGGATCTTCGACGTGCGCTGGCTGATCGCCGCCATCGTCGTCCAGCACTCGAACACCGCCTCGTGCGCCGGCCGCGGCACGTTGTGGAAGTGGTCGTAGACCCACAACGAGTCGTAGCCGAGCGACTCGGCCAGCTCGGCGATCTCGACCGCCTTGTTCCACTTCGCCTCGGCGCCGTCGATCGACGCCAGCTCCATCTTCCAGCCCTGCGGGATGAACACACCAAAGGTGATCGGCCTCGTCATGACGGCGAATCTACGCTGCGTTGCATGCTCCAGTGGCAGGTGCCGGCCCAGACCGATGGCTTCAACCTCGCTTCGGTCGATCCCGCATCGACCCCCGACGTGCCGGGCGATGAAGAGGCCACCACCGCCGCGTTCAAGGATCTGCGCAAGGAGTTGATCGACGCGCAGGAACGGCTCTACGCCGAGGACAAGCAGTCGCTGCTCGTCGTCATCCAGGCCATCGACGGCGGCGGCAAGGACGGCACGATCAAGAACGTATTCAAGGGCGTGAACCCGCAGGGCTGCCGGGTC
>DASRJI010000126.1:0-19193 GCA_035649535.1 Acidimicrobiales bacterium
GCCTTGTACGCCAGGGCGCGGTGCGTGTGGCGCACCAACTTCGGCGCGCCCGACGAGCCCGAGGTGCCGAGCATCACCGCGATGTCGTCGGGGGCAGCGGCCGACTCGGTGACCGGCGGACCGTCGGGCAGGGCATCGACGAAATGCCCGAGCGGCGCGGCGTCACCGAGATGATGCACCGGCGCGGCGACCGCGCCGATCCGCCAGCAGGCGCGGTACAGGAGCATCGGCGCGTCGCTGTTCGGCATCCGCCAACTGACGATGTCGCCGCGCCCGATCCCCCGCGCGAGCAAGCCGCCGGCCACCGCGGCGATTCGCGGGTCGTTAGCCAGGACCTCGTCGAGCATCAGATCGGTAGTCTGCCGCTCGATGGCCATCGGTCCCGAGCAAGCGATGCTGACCGACCGCCTCGCGATCGTCACCGGGGCGGCAGTCGGCATCGGTCGGGCCATCGCCGAGACCTTCATGCGCTTCGGCGCGCGCGTCGCAGTGTGCGACCGCGACGCCGACAACCTGGCCACACTCGACGCCACCGCGTCGGCGGTTCTCGACGTGCGCGATGGGGACGCGGTCAGATCGTTCGTCTCGGGCCTCGGACCCGTCGACATTGTCGTGAACAACGCCGGCGGCACGTTCCGCAGTGACTTGCTCGACCTCAGCGAGAACGGGCAACGCGCCCTCGTCGACGAGAACTTCACGAGCGTCACCCACGTCGTGCGCGCCGCGGTGCCGGTGATGAACGCGGGCGGATCGATTATCAACATCACGTCGATCGAGGCGCACCGCGCCGGGCCCGGCTTCGCGGTCTACTCGGCCATGAAGGCGGGGGTGGCCAGCCTCACCAAGTCGCTGGCGCTCGAGCTCGCGAGCCAGGACATCCGCGTCAACTGCATCGCGCCCGACGTCATCGCCACGCCGGGCATCGGCCCTGGCGACTGGCCCGGGCGACCCGACGACGTCGCCGGTGCCGCCGTGTTCCTGGCATCGGATCTCTCCCGCTTTGTCACGGGCACCACGGTCCATGTCGACGGTGGCAACTGGGCCGGCGGGGGTTGGCGGCCTGTCGGATCTGCGTAGATCTGGGCAGGAATCGCCCCGGTTCAGGAAGAATCAAGACCCATGAGACGAGCTGGGGTTCTTCTGGGGCTGATCACGGCCGCGCTGTTGGTGCTGGGTGGCGCGGCGGCGTGGGCAGTGAGCGACGGGCAGTACGACTATCACCGGCATCACTGCAGTGGTGCGGCCGACGACTCCGAGGACCCCGGTCGGGTCGAGGAGGGCTGCCAGAGCATCACGATCAACGTGGCCGACGGCGCCGGCAACGAAGGCTTCGTTGGCCTCCAGCAGACCGCCGACGGCCAGGCGCCCGATCCCTCGGCCCCGGTCTACGGCGTGCCGGCCACGTTTGATCCGGCGTCCGGCGTCCACGTCTACTTCGGCGCCGACGACAACCTTGACGACGGCGAGCACGACTCGTCGCCGCTGATCGCCAACGGACCGAGCGACGGCGGCGCCATCGTCGCCAACGCCGATCCCGCCGCGCTCGACGCGTGGGTTGCCGCTTTCCAGGCCGCCGATGTCGCCTTCCTGCTGACCCATCCCGTTCCCGTGGTCGACGCCGGCTCCGGCGCCTGCGCCGACGGCATCTGCCTGGCCATCACCACGATCGAGCGCGTGGGGTACCACGGCGGTGACCAAAGCCAGCCCGCGCAGCCGGTCGCTGACTACACCGGCAAGTCCTGGGATCCGGAGACCTGCGGCGGTCCCTCCGACACCGAGGCGGACTGCGGGCCCGGCGGCATCCTCACCTGGCACAACGCTGACGGTGACCGCACGGTCGAGCCCGGCGTCCAGGTGTTCGAAGATCCCGATCCGCAGGGCTCGCCAATCGGCCCGTACCCGCTGCCCGCGGTGTACGTGGGCACGTGCGGCGTGATTCTCGGCGGCGGTCCGAGCGCGCAAGTCCCGGCGTCGCCCGCCACCAACACGGCGGGTCAGCTGGCGGTCGAGACCGGGTGCGGCTGAGCCACCGACTCGCCGGCCTGGCCGCTGGCGTCGTCGCAGTTCTCGGGGGCGTGCTGCCGACGTCGGCGCGCGCCTCCGTCCCAAGCGACGGCAACATCGGCACGCAACCGGAGTGCGCGTGGCGTATGTACGGCCACGACATCGGGCGCAGCTTCGCCCAGAACTCCTCCTGCACCGGCATCAACCAGGGCCGGGTGACCACGCTCGTGCCGTCGTGGTTCATGCCCACGGCCGACTCGGTGACGGCGTCGCCAGCCGTCGTCGACGGCACGATCTACGTCGGTTCGTGGGACGGCGTGATGCACGCGATCGACCAGGCAACGGGCGTCGAGCGGTGGCACTTCAACATCGGCGACAACAGCAACACCGCATTCGGGCGCATTGAGTCATCGGCCGCCGTCGTAGACATCGGTGGCACGCGCGCCGTCATCTTCGGCGGCGGCTCCACCCTCTACGCGCTGGACGCGTCGACCGGCTACGAGCTGGCCAGCGTGTGCGTCGATCCGCGCGCCAAGGCGTCGATCCGCTGCCAGGGCGAGTCCAACGGCGCCATCGAGATCCTGTCATCGCCGGCGGTGTTCACCCAGGACGGCATCACACGCGTGGTCGTCGGGATGGACGTCCACAACGCGCGGGACGTAGGCCGCACCGGCATCGTGTCGTTCCGGTTGGCCACCGGACCCATGTGGCGGTTCGTGCCGCAGTGGAAGTTCGACCCCGAGAACCAGGCGACGTACACGGGCGCTGACTTGCTCACGCGAGGTTCGGGCACCGGCACCGGGTGCGCGAGCGTGTGGTCGTCGCCGGCCGTCGACCTCGACAACGACATGCTGTTCTTCGGCACCGGCAGTTGCGGCAACAGCACCGTGACCGTCGGCGAGTCGATGTGGGGCATCAAGCTCAGCACCGGGACCTACGTGTGGCAGTACGACGCCCACCGGCCCGACCGTTACCCGTCACGCGAGTGGGACGACGACTTCGGCGCCTCGCCCAATCTGCTTCCGTACGGGCTGGTCGGCGACGGGAGCAAGGACGGGGTGTACTACGCGCTCGATCGCCGAACCGGTGCGCTGCGATGGAAGACCCACGCCGGGCAGGCGGGCCACGTCACCAACGGGTTCGCGGTCGGCGGGATGATCGGCAGCGCGGCCATCGGCACCGTCAAAGGCCGGCCGGCGATCTTCGCCACGACGGCGATCTCCACGCCGATCTGGGCACCGCTCGACGAGAAGCCGGGCGACCTCGATCTCACGCTGCTCGACGATCCGGGCCGCATGCTGTCGCTGCACGCGATCGACGCCGAGAACGGCAAGATCCTGTGGCGCTCGCCGTTCATCCGGGCGTCGTACGGCGCGCCGACCTTCGTCAACGGCGTGGTGCTGGTCCCGTCGACGTTCGACTTCACGATCAAGTCCATCGACGCCGAGAACGGCACGTTGCTCGGTGCGCTGCCAGTGATCGGCGCACCGTCGGCCGCGCCCATACCGATCGGCCCGATGCTGATTGTCGGCGCCGGCACCCGGACGACCGACGTCGAGTACAAGACCTTCGGGGCCGGCGCCCTCGACGGCCTCGGCGGTCCGTCACCCCTCGCCCCGCTGTCGGGCGTGTGGGGCTTCCGCCTCGCTTTTCGCTAGTCGCTCAGGAGGTCGTCGGGGCGGTCGCTGAAGTCACGCGCCGTGCCGACCATGCGGCGCGAACGATCGACGACCTCGGGCTGGAACGTGAAGCACGGCGCCGGGGGCAGGAACGGCGCCAGCTCGGCCGCCGTCGCCATGTGGTCAAGGTCGCGCCCTCGGCCGCGTGCGATGTCCCACGCCCGGCGCAGGATCATGGCCGCCTCGGCGGTGTCGTCGTCGAGCGTGTCCTCGACCCACCGCACGAAACCGCTCGTCATGCTGATCCCGGCGAACGGCTCCGGCGCGGTGATCGTTCCCCGCTCGGTATGCCACTCGATCACCAGATCGCCATCGCGGTGCAGCGTGGGGTGGCTCACGCGGTCGACAAACTCGGGGATGAACGCGTCGTACTGACGCACCGTGTCGCCACGACGGGCGTGAGGAATGACCAGCGACGTGAGATCGAACATGTGCGTGCAGTGCGCCTTGGGGTTGTCGTGAGTGGCCAGCGCCGTGCAGCGGGCGAAAAGCTCGTCGCCGTGGAAGCGGGTGAGCAGCTCCTTGGCTTCGGGGCACGCCGACCACGGGTGGCGAATGGCCTCGCCGGCCAGCGTGACAACTCGCTCGCCGTCATGGACGAGCGTCACGCGGAAGCGGTGGAAGTCGTCCTCGAGATCGCCGACCACGGTGTGGTCGTCGGTGGCGACCAGCCGGATGCGGCGCCGGTAACCGGCGCCGTGGTCAGCGGACACCCGGATACCCCCCGCCGCCGAACTGCGCGTCGAGCGCGTCGTAGTCGACGGCCCATCCCTGCCGGGGCAGGGCGTCGACGAACTCCACCGTGCGCGGCTTCTTGTACGAGGCGATCGACGCGCGGCAGTGCTCGATGATGTCCTCGGCCGTCGCCGCTTCGCCGTCCTTGAGGACGACGATCGCCTTGACGCTCTGCGTCCACGTTGGGTCCGGGATACCGATGACCGCCGCCTCCTTGACTGCCGGGTACTTGGCCAGGGCCGACTCGACCTCGGTCGGGTAGATGTTCTCGGCCGCCGACTTGATGATGCGGGTCTTGGGCCCGATGAAGGTGATCGAGCCGTCGGGCTCGCGCCGACCGAGGTCGTTCGTGTGGTGCCAGCCACCGGCTTGGCGCGCCGCGTTCAGGTCGTCGCGGTCGAAGTAGCCGTTCATCATCGCCGGACCCCGACCGACGATCTCGCCGGTCTCGCCCGGCGGTACGTCGTTGCCGTCGGGATCGACGATGCGCACTTGCACCGCCGGCGACGGGCGACCGTGCGCGCCGGTTGCGTCGCCGCCGACGGCGTTGAACGTCAGCATGCCCATGACTTCGGTCTGTCCGTAGCCCGCGGGCTTGCGGGTCCACGGGCTCTCGTCGACGGTGATCATCTCGTTCCACGCCGGCGCGCCGGCGAACGTCCGGAGCGTCTTGAGATTGAAGCGGCCGTCGGCGTTGACCTCGAGGATCTGGGCGATGGTCGGGCCGATCACGAACGCGCCGGTGCAGCCTTCGGCGTCGATGAGCCGGCACAGCTCCTCGGCGTCGACGCGCCGCGTGAACACGTTGGTGCCGGCCATGTGGAACGTCGCGAGCGTCGTCATCAGCGTGGCCACGTGGAACAACGGCCCGGCGTTCAGGTAGACGTAGGACGAATCGATGCGCTGCAGGTTGGCCATGATGAGGTCCTGCACGACGACCGCGGTGTGGCTGACGAGCGCGCCGTTGGGCGTTCCCGTGAAGGCCGCCGTGTAGATCTGCAACGCAGGTGATGCGGGGTCGACGTCGATCGCCGGGTCGGCGGGGTCGCCGCTCGCGACCAGGTCCTCGTATTCGTGATGGTCGTGTTGGACCCAGTGCGCTTGATGCGTTGCCTTGGCCCGGGCCTCGGCGATGGCGTCGCCGACCTCCTCCTGCTGCCAGATGACGACCGCGGGGCGGGCGTCGTCGACGACGAAGGCAAACTCGGCGCCGGTCTGTCTCCAGTTGGCCGGCGAGAAGGCGGCGCCGAGCTTGGCGCAGGCGAGCATGGCCTCGAGGACGCGGTGGCAGTTCTGCCCAAGCCACAGGACGCGATCGCCGGGTCCCACGCCGACAGCGCGCAGCGCGTTGGCCAGTTGGTTCACGCGATCGTCGAGCTCCGGCCAGGTCAGCCGGACGTCGCCGCAGACAACCGCGGTGCGCTGCGGATAGCTGCGCCGGTGTTCTCGCAAGACGTCGCCCAGCGTGAGCGCGTGCAGAAGCTCCATGGCGGCAGCAATCATTCCACCCGCTCTGGGTGAATCACGCCGTGACGCATGACGAGGACGCGGCGCTTCAAGTTCTCGGCGGCAAGGCGGGGGTCAACGGCGAAGACCACGATGTCGGCCGGCGCGCCTTCCTCGATCCCGGGGTAACCGAGGTACGTGCGCGCCGACCACGAGCCGGCGCCGAGGGCGATGTCGGGCGCGACCCCGGCGGCAAGCAACAGGCCGATCTCGTCGGCGACGACGCCGTGCGGCACCATGCCGGCGTCGGTGCCGGCGAGAAGGGTCACGCCGGCATCGGCCGCGGCGGCGACCAGTCGCGAATGATCGTCGAGCTGCGCCATCACCGTGTCGTACGCGTCGGGCGCCAAGGCCTTGAGGAACCCCCGCAACGGCGGAATGATCGACATCGTCGGCGTGAACACCGTGCCCTGCGACGCCATCGTCGAGAGCACCTCAAGGGGCATCCCGGTCCCGTGCTCGATGCTGTCGACGCCGGCGTCGACCGCGTCGGCAATCGCTTCGGGACACGACGCGTGAACGGCCACCCGAGCACCGGCCGCGTGAGCGGTGGCGACCGCTCGCCGTAGCTCGCCCGCGGTCCAGTTCGGCTCGATGCGCCCGCCCGGCTCGAACCAGTCGCCAATGAGCTTGACCCACGCGCCGCTGGCCGCCGCCTCTTCGGCCACGGCGCGCTCGAGGTCGTCGGGATGCGTTTCGCGCGCGAAGCCGGGCACGTAGCGCCCGGGCGGCGCGATGAACTGGCCCGCGGTGACGAGCGCCGGCAGGGAATTGTCATCGGCGATCGCCAGCGATCCGTGGCTGGGCGCGCCGGGCTCGCGCAGGAGGAGCACCCCGGCGTCGAGTTGCGCCTGCGCGCTGGCCCGGATGCGGTCACCCTCTGATGCGTCGTCGCCCGCCGGGCTCCAGAGCGGCAAGTGCGCGTGGGCGTCCACCAGGCCGGGTGTCAGCCAGCCGCCGTCGACAACCGTCTCGGCGCCGCCGTTCGGTTCTTCGAAGGTGATGTGACCGTCGACGACGTAGACATCGCGCACGTCGCCGCCCGGGAGTACGTGGCCGCGCAAACGAACAGGAGGCATCGCCCCATCTAACGTCGGCCGCGGGTGAGCATCAACTTCGACCGAATCGCGGATCGCTACGACGCGACGCGCGGCGGCGACGAGCGCGGTGCTCGCGTCGCCGAGATCATCGCCGGCTACTTGCCGCGCGATGAGGCGCTGGTTGAGATCGGCGTGGGCACCGGGCTGGTCGCCCAGGCGATGGGAAGCGGCGTGATCGGCGTCGACATATCCGAGGCGATGCTCGACCTGGCCCGTCCGCGGGTGCCGGGCCGGCTCGTGCGCGCCGACGCGGCCGCCCTGCCGTTCCGCGACGGCGCATTCGCCGGCGGCTACGGCGTGTGGGTGTTCCATCTGGTCGAGGACCCGGTCGCCGTGCTCGTCGAAGTGCGGCGCGTGCTACGGCCGGGCGCGCGGTTCGTCGTCGAGACCGCGCCCACGCATCCGCTGGGCGACAGCCCGATCCAGGCGATTCTCGCCCCCATGTTCGAGGCGATCCTCCGAGGGCCGCGCCCTGATGTGCCCGACCGTCTGGAAGAGGCGGGAGTCGCGGCGGGACTCACGATCCACGACGTCGTCACCCGAGACACGTCGATCGAAGAGACGCCGCTCGATATCGCGGACTCGATTGCGTCACGGTCCAGCTCGGCGTTCTGGCATGTAACGCCAGACCAGTGGGCCACCCACGTCGAACCGGCGCTCGCCGCCTTGCGATCGCTGCCGGACCCTCACTTGCCGCTTCGCCGGGTCATCGTCGACACGACCGTCGTCCTCAGCATGAGTTGAGGCGCCATGCGAGGATCGCGGCGATGGTCGACTTGGGGTTGAAGGACAAGACCGTGGTCGTGGCCGGTTCGGGCCAGGGAATCGGCCTGGCCTGCGCGCAACTCTTTGCCGATGTGGGCGCCCACGTGGTCGGGATCGACAACGACGCAGAGCGGGCCGCGGCAACCGGCGCGCACGTCGCCGACGTCACCGAGCGCGCCGACGTCGAGCGGGTTATCGGCGAGCTCGACCGCGTGGACGTGCTCGTCGACATCATCGGCATGGCCCGGTGGGGTCGCGTCCTCGACATGGGCGACGACGATTGGGACGCCAGTTTCGACCTCGTCCTGCGCCACGCGTACTACCTGTCGCAGGCCGCCGGCCGCCGCATGGTCGAGCAGGGTGACGGCGGGGCGATGGTGTTCGTCACGTCGGTGAGCGGGTTGGCGTCGGCGCCACGGCACGGCGCGTACGGCGCGGCCAAGGCCGGGTTGATGTCGCTGGTGCGCACGCTGGCCATCGAGTTGGCGGCCGACGGCATTCGCGTGAACTCGGTCGCACCCGGCGCGGTGCGCACGCCGCGCGTGCTCGCGGTCACCACTGAGGAGCGGCTCGCCGAGTCGGCCAAATCGATCCCGTTGGGTCGCCAAGCCGAGCCGGCCGAGATCGCCGCCGCCGTGCTGTTTCTCGCGTCAGGCCAGGCGAGCTACATCACCGGCCAGACCCTCGTCGTCGACGGCGGCGCCACCGCCAAGTTCCCGTTGTCGGTACAACCGTGAGGGACGTTCCGGACGGGAAGCTCAAGGCGTGGTCGCCGCCGCAGTACGAGGTCGACGCCAACGGCAAGGTCGTCGGCGCGGTTCCCGGTGAGCCCAACAACTGGGGTCGGTGGGGAGACGACGACCAGCGCGGCTGCGTCAATCTCCTGACGCCCGAGCGGATCGCGGCGGCGGCCACGCTGGCCCGCACCGGCAAGCGGATCTCGCTCGGGTTGCCGATCGGCGGGCCCACGAAGATGCCCGGCTACCGACCGCCGCCGCTGCACCTGTTCGGCGAGACGACCGGCGACTTCGTCCTCGGCGACGGCCGCCTGCAGTACAGCGACGACTACGTCGTGCTCGCCCTCCAGGCGACCACGCAACTCGACGGCTTCGGCCACGTCGCCGGCGGCGACCTTCTGTACAACGGGTTCTGGGCCGGGCTCATCACCGCGTCGAGCGGCGCCCGCCGCCTCGGCATCCACCATCTCGCCGACGGCATTGTCGGCCGGGCCGTGCTGCTCGACCTCGCGGTTGGTGGTCCCCTCCCGGGGGGTCACGCCATCGAGGCCGACGAGCTGGAGCGCGTGGCGGCCGCCCAAGGTGTCGAGATCGGACCGGGCGACATCCTGCTCATCCGCACCGGCCACCTGGGCTGGCTGCTCGAGGGCAACAACGAGACGGCCGGCGCGCCGGGGCTCACGTACCGCGCCCTGCCCTGGTTGCACGAGCGCGACGTCGCCATGGTCGCGCTCGACAACGTCGCCGCTGAGGTGCTGCCGCCCGAGGGCCCGCTGCCGTTCCACGTCGGCGCGATCCGCGACCTCGGGATGATGATCGGCGAGTTGTTCGACCTCGACGCTCTCGCCGCCGACTGCGCGGCCGACGGCGTCTATGAGATGTTCTTCACCGCGCCGCCGCTTCCCGTCGTCAACGGCGTCGGCAGCCCGCTCAACCCCATCTGCATCAAGTAACCGCTAGCGGAAGCGGGGAATGACTTCCTCGCCGAACATGCGGATGGACTCCATGCAGTCCTCGTGCGGCATCATCCCGACCTGGACAATGCCGAGGAACTGGTCGATGCCGGCGTCCTGGTACTGCTGAACGATCTCGGTGCACGTATCGGGGTCACCGGCACAGATGACGGCGCGGTCGACGAGGTTCTTGATCAGCTTTTCCTTGACCTGTTCCTCGTAGAAGTACTTGGCGTCCTCGGCCCGCTTCTTGTAGTCCCGGTAGCCCTCGTAGGCGGCGATCTCGCCGAAGTACTCGAACAACTTGGCGAAGTACCAGATCGCGTTCTCGCCGCCGCGGTGGCGCGCCGACGCGTCGTCGGCGCCGCAATGCAACACCGTGAAGCCGGCGACTTCGTTGTTGACGAACGCGCCTACCGGCTCAGGGTTCTTGGCCGCCTCGCGGTAGGTGTAGATCAGCTGCGCCAGCTCGCCGGGCTCGCCGATCGTGAAACACAACACGCCGAGGCCGTACTTGCCGGCCGCCTCGAACGACGGCGGGGACGTGCACGCCATCCACATCGGCGGGTGCGGCTTCTGCAGCGGCTTGGGGACCACGACCCGAGGCGGCATCGAGAAGTACTTGCCCTCGTGACCCTCGTACTCGTGCTGGGTCCACATCTTCGGGATCTCTTTGACGGCCTCGTCCCACATGGGCTTGGAGTCGTCGGGCGAGATACCGAAGCCTCCCAGCTCCTCCATCGTGATCGAGCGGCCGGTGCCGACTTGCAGCCGGCCGTTCGTATAGATGTCGAGCGTGGCCGTCCGTTCCGCGATCCGGGCCGGATGGTTGAACGGAATCGGGAGGAGACAAACGCCGTGGCCGATCTTGATCGTGCTCGTGTGCTGGGCGACCGTCGCGAGGAAGATCTCCGGCGCCGAGCTGTGCGAGAAGCCTTCGAGGAAGTGGTGCTCGACGGCCCACACGTAGTCGAAGCCGACCTGCTCGGCCAGCTTCGTCTGCTCGATCGCCTGCCAGAAGATGTCGTACTCCGACGCCCCCATCTCGGCGGGCATCTCCATCTCGTAGAGCAGGCCGAACTTCATCGGCTTCTTGTCGGCCACGGTCGCGTTAGCCGAGATCGAAGGGCGGGACGCCGCTGCCCTTGGTCTTGAACAGCGTCCCCTTCTGCGCGCTGAGCTCGTCGACCGTCCAGGCCGCGCCCTTGTCGATCTGGTCGACGACCGACCAGCCGCCCATCGTGTAGATGCGCCCGCCGAAGACGACGAAGTTCTGGCCGCTCACATCGGCGGCGTCCTCGGTGCACAGCCAGACGACGAGGGGCGACACGTTCTCGGGGGCGAACATGTCGAAGTCGCCCTTCTGGCCGAACGCATCGCCGAACGTGGTCTCGGTCATGCGGGTGCGGGCACGGGGCGAGATGGCGTTGCAGGTGACGCCGTAGCGCTGGAGCTCCCGCGCCAGCACGATCGTGAGGGCAGCGATGCCGGCCTTGGCCGCGCCGTAGTTCGCCTGGCCGGCGTTGCCGTAGAGGCCGGCCTCGCTGGCGGTGTTGACGATGCGGGCGTAGGGCTGGTCGCCGGCCTTGGACTTCTCGCGCCAGTACTTGGCCGCGTGGTGGCTCGGGGCGAAGTGGCCCTTGAGGTGGACGTTGATGACGCCGTCCCAGTCGGCCTCGTCCATGTTGAAGCTCATCTTGTCCCGGAGGATCCCGGCGTTGTTGATGAGGATGTTGAGGTCGCCGAACGTGTCGATCGCCTGCTGCACGAGCCCCTCGGCGCCGGCCCAGTCGCTGCAGCTGTCGTAGTTCGCCGCCGCCTCGCCGCCCGCGGCCTTGATCTCCTCGACGACCTGCTGGGCCGGCCGGTTGTCCTCGCCCTTGCCGTCCCAATCACCACCGAGGTCGTTGACGACGACCTTGGCCCCTTCCTGCGCCAACAGCAGCGCGTGTGCTCGACCGAGCCCACGACCCGCGCCGGTGACGATGGCCACCTTGCCGTCCAACGAACCCATCTTCATCCTCCGTATTTGACACTCCGTCAGTTTTCGCCCGGCACCTTAATCCCCGGCGGCGACGGCTCACGGTGCTACGTATAAGTATGTAGATCGAAAGGTAGCGGGGGCATGAGCCTGAGGCGGTGGAAGGCGAGCTCCAGCGGACGTTCGGCAAGAACCTCCGCTCGATCCGCGAACAGCGCGGCCTGTCGCAAGAAGGCCTCGCCGATCTGCTCGGCATGCACCGCACCTACATCGGCGGCCTCGAACGAGGCGAGCGCAACCTCACGATGCGTTCGGTCGAACGCATCGCCGACCGACTGAAGGTGCCGCCGCTCGACCTGCTGCGCGGCTAGCGGTCTAGTCGCCGACCACGACATCGATGTCGGCGCGCCCGAGCGCCCCGGCGAGTTGTTCCCCGACGGCCACCGCCGCGTCCTGCAACATCACCGCGAAGAGGGCGACGGCCCGGCGCGCCGTGTCGTCATCCATCGCGCCGCCAACCAGCAACGTCACGACCTGTTCGTCCAAGAGCATCGTCAACCACGTTCCGTCGAGTTGCTATCGGAGGGCTGCTCCGTGAGCCCTCGAGACGTCAACAACAAGGGTACGACGGTGGTGTGACAGTCGAATTACACGCGTGTAGTTCGACGAATCTGTGATCACGACCACGCCGACGAGCAGCGTTAGAAACTCGTTTGAGCACCCCCAAGTCCCCCTTTGGTCAGTGCCACGATACCGACGACCGGCGGTCAGCGATCGGCGTGGAGCGTTCAACTGTTGAGGCAGTTGAACGGCATGCCGCTCAAGGAACTCCGAAATCTGAGAAGGATCGGCGGTTCGCGAAGCGAATAGCCATCGTCAGTAGTTGCAGGGACGCGTCGAGCAACAGCGCAGTCCCGCTGGGGAGCTGGGGAGCTGCAATGAAGAAGTCCTGTATCGCGCTGTTGATAACCGCGCTCGTGGCAGTCGCATCGCCTTCTGTACTCGCAACGTCTGCCGCCGCGAGCCCGTCGGCGGCCCGGCTGTCGCTGCCGGCGACGACTGATGCGCAGACCGGCGCCGCCTCGATACCCGACGCCCCGGCGCCGGGACCCGAAGAGGCGTGGACGCCGTTCTCGCACGTCACCCGCAACGCCGACGGCACGCACACTGCGCAGCTGTACACCGTCCCCACCTTCCACAAGGAGGGCGGTCGCTGGCACAAGGTCGATGCCACACTGCGCGACTCGAACGATGCCGACGAGCCGATCGCCGCCGACGATGCCATCGTCCCGGTTCGATTCGGTGCGAAGCCGTCGCGCGTCGTCCGGTTGCGCATCGACGGCAAGGACGTGGTCCTGCAGGCCGCCGGCCTCGACATCGCGAAGCCCCGGCGCACCAATGAGGAGGTCGTCTACAAGAACGTGGCCGACGACACCGATCTCACGTATCGGTTCTCACCCGGCGGCATCAAAGAGTCGCTCGTCCTCAAGTCGAAGAACGCGCCGCGGAGCTTCAACTTCCACCTCAGCGACCCAGATCACAAGCTCGGCGACGTCCATCGCCAGGCCGACGGGTCGTTCCGTTTCTCGTCGACGTTTGCCGACGGGCTCGCGCTCGCGCTGGACCGCGCCGTCGCGTACGAGAAGCCCGCCCACGAGAACGAAGCCGTCGGCGCGGACCCCGCGAGTGCGAGGCTCGATGTCGAAAAGGCGGGCGATGGCTTCGATCTGACCATTGCGGTCAACCCAACGTGGTTGAAAGGCAAGTCGTTCCCGATCGTCCTGGACCCGACAATCACGTTCCCGAACGGCAGCGGCGCGCTCGCGAACGGCTACAGCTCGAGCGGAAACGGCGGGAACTACGCGATCAACACCACGGACGCGTATCTCTACGCGGGCCGGACGACCAGCGAAGTCGTCCGCTCGTTCTTGAAATTCGACCTCAGCTCGATCCCGTGGGGATCGGCAATCGACAGCGCCGACTTCAAGATCTACAAGCCGGGAACAGCGTGCCTGTCAGCAGGCGTCACCTGTGATTTCGACTACACCCTTGAGATCCACCGGCTCAACAGCGCGTGGGAGAACCAGACGTGGAACACGCTCGCCGCTTCTACCGACGGCGGCATTCTCGACTGGGATGTTCACAGTCCGTACGACGTCGACAACCTCCAGCAGTACGACCTGACCGCGCAGACGCAGCGCTGGGTGCGCGGCATCGACGCCAACAACGGAGTCGTTCTCAGGGTCGCTGACGAGGGCCAGCTCTCCGGGCCCGTGTGGTACTCGACACGGGCCAACAACGGCCTCACCCCGACACTCACGATCAACTATCGGGTCAACGCTTCGCACGGCGCGCCGCCCGCCGCGCCTCCCGACCTGTCAAAGACTGGGACACACGTCGGCTGGACCGCGCCGCGGCCAATCACCGGTCTCTCGCCCCGTCGAGATCTGTACTCCGCTCCCGACGGCACGTTGATGAACTGGTACGCCAACCCGACGCTCGGCCTCGCCCAACGCCGCTACAACGGCCTGGGCAACGCGCCGGCATTCGATGACCTCGCGCTTCAAGCGGATCAGACATTGGACTACGGCCCGACCCTGCGCAGTGACATCACGTCGGATGGCGCGAACACCATCTGGGCGATCGGCTCGCTGCCGTCGTCAGCCAGCGCCGTCGTCACGAAATGGACCCGCTCGGGCCTGAGGTGGAACCTCCAGGGCACTCTCCCCACGTCACTACCGACGCCCGCAAACGATGGCGGCCTGGCGATCTACCGCGACCCACGCACCGGCACCATCTGGGTCGCGTACATGCTCACGATTCCGGGCTCGCCGTCCAAGACGCACCTTCACGTCGCGTCGTCGACAAACGGCGGGTCGTCGTTCGCGGGCGACGTCGACGCCGGGACTCTGAGCCAACTGGCGACCGGCGTCGTCGCCGCGCAGTTCGTGGCCCAGCCGAACAACAGCGTCGCCCTCATCCTCCAGGACGGCCCCACGCTCACGTACCGCAACCCGCCGACGACGACAGGCACCGCTTTCATCGCCACGGTCGACGGGTCGTCGGCCACCGCGACGAGTTGGCAGGCAGGCAGCGACAGCATCGGCCGCTTCCACATCGTCTTCTCGACCAGCGCAGCCGGCGTTGTCCACCGGATCCTGGCCGGCGGCAGCTGGAGCGAGTCGACGCTCGAGTCAGGCTTCCACGCGCTCAGCATGGCCAGCCACGGTGACGGGATCTGGCTCGCGACCGACGAGTCCACGGTCACGAACCTCCGTCATTGGGACAGCACCACCGGATGGGCGGCGCCGTTCCCGTTCGGCACTGCCCGGGGCACACCCCACATCCCCGAGAAGATCGACGCGCACTACGTGCCGGTGATGACCGATGACGGTGAGACCTTCCACTACCGCGCCTATGACGACATTGGCCCGATCACCTCGCTCGTCTCGCCCGCCGAAGGGTCGACCCTCGTCGGCCAGGTGACCCTGAGAGCGAGCGCGCTCGACCCCGGCCTCGGCACGAATGGCGTGAGCCGCGTTGACTTCTTCGCCGACCGCGGAAGCGGCTTCGTCGGCTACCTCGGGTCGGACACAACTCCCGATGGCAGCAACCAATACACCGTCGATTGGAACACGGCCGAACTCGACAACGGCTTCGTGCCCCAGCCCACCGGCGGCCGCCTGTGGCCCGAGGGCGCGTACCGCATCTACGCCGTGGCCTACGACAAGGCCGGTCACTCGACCGAATCGGCCCGACCACTGATGTCGCTCGCCGTCAAGGACCTGGGCCTCCACCCGTACCGGCCGAGCCTGCCCATCGACATGCCGCACGGTCTCTCCGCCGACGTCAACCTCTACAACGGCAACCTGTCGCTGACACAGTCGGATCTGTCTGAGCCGACCGCCATCGGACCGCTGGGCCTCACGCGGTCGTACAACTCATTGGAGACCAAGGACCAAAAGGTCGGCGTGGGCTGGGCGCTGTCTGCCGACACCGAGGCCGACCTCGTCATGCGCGAACTGGTCGACCACGTCACCGACCCCGTGTATCCGTCGGGCACGATCGAGCTGATCGAGAGCGACGGCACCAAGCACTTCTACCTGGCCGACGGCAAGGGCGGCTACACGTCCGCGGCCGAGGACCAATCCACCCTGAGCCATAACGGCGACGGGTCGTGGACGCTATCGATGATCGACGGCAGCCGCTTCGACTTCCGCCCGGACGGGAAGCCGTCGAAGCTCACGCTGCCGGAGACCGGCAATGGGCAGAGCTTCACCTACGGGTATGACGCGGGCGGCCAACTGACGAGCGTCGCGGAGCCAACCGGCCGGACAGTGACCATCGAATACGCGAATGGTCACGTGTACCGGTTGCACGACTTCAACACGGCGCGCACATGGACCTACGCGTACACGGGCACAGACCTCACCTCGGTGACGGACCCGCTGAACCTCGTCACGCGCTTCACCTATGACGGCGCCCACCGCCTCACCTCGGTCACTGACCCGCGCAACAAGCTCACGTTCTTCGACTTCGACGGCTCCGGCCGTGTGTACCAAGTCCGGAAGCGCCTCGGTAGCAGCGACTTCGAGACGAGCATCGACTACTCGAACCCGTCGGCGCCGACGGTAACGAACTACCGCGGCAACCTCGTCGGTTGCGACGCGACGTGCAGGACGTTCTTCACGGCGACATACGCCATGGACGCGTCGAATCGGCTCATCCGTGTGGACAAGAAGCTGCCGAGCGGCACGACGGTTTCCAAGTCGATCGGATGGGACGAGGCAGCGGGGCTCACGGGCGCGTCGCACCCCCGAAACCTCAAGACGTCGGAGTCGGACTTCTCGGGCCACATCACGCGATACACGTACGACGAAGTGGGCAACCAGCTCACGACGACCGACCCGGTCGGAACAGTCAGCCGGTCGTTCTACGACGAGGGCTACGGCGGGCTCGTCGCCGAGTACTTCCCCAACAAGACCTTCACGCCGTCAGCGGGCTATCCGCTGCGTCGGCTCGACGCACAGTTGAACCTTGCGTACAGCGGGTGCGGCACCCAAGGTGGTAGTTGCACTCCCGACCCGTCCATCCCCGTGGTCTTCTCGGCGCGCTGGCACGGCTGGGTCAACGTGCCAACGACGGGTAGCTGGACGTTCTCGACCACGAGCGACGATGGCGTCCACCTCGTTCTCGACGGGCGCACGGTTATCGAGAACTGGACGGATCACCCGCCGACCAATGACGCCGCGCCGCCGCTGACGTTGGCCGCCGGGCTCCACGAGATCTCGGCCGAGTGGTTCAACGGCGGCGGACCCGCGCAATTCACGCTCCAGTGGAGCGGTCCCGGCGTCGCCACCCAAGTCGTCCCTGCCGCCAGCCTCGTCCCTGGGCTGGGTCTTCTCACATCGTCGACCGAGCCCTCGGGCCAGCGCCAGACCTTGGCTTACGACAGTCCCTTCCGGCGCCACAAGCTGAGCGAGTCCGAAGTCAACACCGACGCCGACGGCGCGCAGACAGTTGTCACGACTACCTATGGCTATACCGATCCGTCGACAGGGCAGCTCGACGCCTACGGCCGTCTGCGCAAGAAGACGCTGCCGGAGGGCAATGCAGGGGGAAGCCCGAGCGCGGCGGCGACCACGATCTACGGGTACTACGCCGTCGGCGCGTCGGCGACCGATCCGTGCACCGGCGGATCGGCCAACCAGGGGGCCATGCTCCAGAGCAAGACATTCGGCAACGCCAACCTGATCACGGCCGAGACGAGCACCTACGACGACCGCGGCAACGTCGTCGCGTCGACTGACGGCAAAGGCACGACCTGCGCGACCTTCGACGCCGACAACCGCCAAGTCTCGGTCAAGGCTCCCGACCGAGCGAGCGCAACCACCTACGCCTACGACAACGACAGCAACAAGACGCAAGTCGCGGACCCAGTCGCAGGGACGTCGACGTACGCGTTCGACGACCTCAACCGGTTGACCAGCACCACCGACGTATTCGGCGGCACGCCGACGACGTACGGCTATGACGCCTTCTCGCCGACCACCGAGACGACGAGCAAGACCGACGCGGCGGGAGTGACGACGTCGGACGCTGACCAACTCGCTCGGGTCGTCGCCATCGACTACACACCGACCGGCAAGCCGACGGACCACTACGCGTTCAGCTACAGCGCCGACGACGACCTCCTCCAGACGACATATCCGACGGGGGCAACCGCGGCGCGCGCATACGACACGCTCCACCGCATGACGAGCCTGCAGAACCACACGTCGGCCGGCCAAGCGATCGCCGACTACACAGACTCGTACGACACCAGCTCGCGCAAGACGACCGAGAACACCCGCGACGGTCAGTGGGCGTATAGGTACGACTCGATGGGCCGGCTCGAAAGAGTGCACGACCCCAAGGGCTTCGTGCGCCGCTATCGCTTCGACCGAAACACCAACCGGACCCAAGGCGAGCAGGATGCTGGGCTCGACTGGACGCGCGGCACTGCATTGTTCGACACGAATGCGGCCGACACGCCCGTGGCCATCACCGATCTGGCGAACGGGTCAGCGTCGGTCGCGCTCCCGTTCACCTTCCCGTTCTACGGCCAGGGCCGGGGGGCACTGTTCGCCTCGGCCAATGGGTATCTCACGCTGGCGGCCAACACCAGCCCACAGCCTGACATCCTCACAACGCCGGGCGTCTTCCCTTACGCCAAGGACCTCAAGATCCCGGCGACGGGCGGCGTGTACACCCGCCGCATACCGACCAGCCCGCTACAGCCCGCCACCGCGTTCTTGATCCGGTGGAAGGTCCAGATCCCATCCGCGGCGGGGACCGACACGACCAGCTACGAGCAGTTCGGCGTGTGGCTGTATCCCGACGGCCACATGAACTTCGTGTATGGCCAGATGGCCGATGGCGGGTTCGGCGCCCGCGTCGGGTACTCGAACGGCGATGGCCTCAACTTCGCCAACGTCGGCGGGCTCGACCTCGGGCAGGTGGTGACGAACGCCCCCTCCGTTGACATCTCGCCACACGGCTTCGCCGTTCTGGGCGCGTCGACCTACGACGCTGTCGACCGGGTGACGCCCGACGCGACGCACGTCTTCGACGCGGCCGGGAACATGACGCGGTTGGGCAACGCCACCTTCGGCTACGACGGCCGTAACCTGCTCACATCGACATCCAAGGGTTCGAGCGCGACTGGCTTTGCGTATGACGGCGAAGGCCGCGAAGTGACCAACACGGTGGGCGCGACCGGGTCCACCCTCGTCACGGCTGGCGTGGGCCTCACCAACGCCCCGTCGGGCAGCGCGTTCTTCGATCAGACCGTCAACGTCGCGTTGAATCCAGGCGACACACTGCGGCTCTCGTCGACCGCTGACGGCTCGGGCGCGACCAATGTCGACGACGAGATCCGCCTCGACGTCACCCGGCCCGACACGACAGTCGCGACGTGGACGAACCGCTACAACGACCCCGCCTGCACCTTCCTCACGCCGCTGCCGCCCAAGGACCTGACCTCGTCGCCCCTCGGCCTTACCCAACCCGGCCTCAACCAGGTCCGCGTGCGGCTCAACAACATCTGCGGGCCCGCGGGCGCCAGCAACGGACCTATCTACCTGGTGGCCGGTGGCTCGGTGACCCGCCTGCGCTATGGCTCGCCGGGCGATTCGGGCGCAACGTATGAGACTGACACCGCTGGAAGCGTGGTGGTGTCCCACCTGGCCGGT
>DASRJI010000127.1:0-51925 GCA_035649535.1 Acidimicrobiales bacterium
CACGGCCACCATCTTGGGCCAGATCGCGGCCCGCTCGTCCTCGGAGGCGGTGCGGGCGACCATGGCGCGGTCGCCGCTGCCGATGCGGACGCGCACATTGGGATTGGCGGTGAGGTTGAGATACCAGGCGGGATGGTGGGGCCGGCCGGCATTGGACGCGATGACAAAGACGTTGCCCGCCTCTTGCTGGTAGATCAGCGGGGACTGGCGCAGCGCACCGCTCTTCCGGCCCGTCGTGGTGAGGATCAAGATCGGGGCCTTGCCGACCCGGCCGACCACGTGCCCGCGGAATCGCCGGTACCAGAACGCGTGCCACGCCGAGAACAATCGCTGCATCACTTTGAGCCGACCTTCAGTAGGTGAGCGAACACATCATCGAGGCGGTCGATGGCCGTGAGGTGACCCATCCCGGTCCACACGATCAGCTCGGCGTCGGGGATGGCCGCCGCGATCGCCTGGGCGTGTGAGAGGGGGGCATTGCGGTCGTCATCGCCGTGCCAGATAACGACGGGCACCGTGATCTCGCCGACGTCGAAGCCCCAGGGCCGGATGAACATGCACGCCTCGTAGGCCGCGCCGTCGACGCCGTTGCGAAGCGCTTCGATGCCGTCGAGCCGCAGGGCCTCGCCGATCTCGGGCCGCCGGGCCAGCAGCTCGACATCTGCTTCGGGGAGGCCCTCGTTGCCGGCATCGGCGGTGGCCGGGTCCGGCGGTTGCTCGAGCATCTCGAGCATCGGCTTCATCGCCTCGGCGACGCCGGCGGGACCGCCCGCTTTGGCGATCTCGAAGATCGCCCGGTTCTGCGCGTGCATGCCCTCGAGCGCATCGTCGGTGCTCATCTCACCGCCGCCCGAGATCACGCCGGCGGCGCGCACGCGGGCGCCGAGCTGGTGGGGGACGGCGAGCGTGTACGGCCCGCCGCCGGAGATGCCGGCGACGAAGAACCGGTCGATGCCGAGATGATCGGCCAAGGCGGCCACGTCGTCGGCCCACATGAGAAAGGTGCGGTCGGGCTGGAAGGTCGACTTGCCAAAGCCGGGTCGGTCCGGGGCGATGATCCGCACGCCGTGCGCGTCGGCGGCATCGACGAGCAACCCGGAGAACAACCGCGAGCCGGGCAGGCCGTGGAACATGAACAGCGGCTCGCCGTCGGCCGCGCCGAACTCGGCCCAGGCCAGCGTGCGGCCGTCGGCCAGTTGCAGGGTGTCGTCAACGAGAGGTGCCGTCACGGCTGCGACGCTACGCGAGGGCGTCGAGAACCGCTTGGTGCAACAGGCCGTTGGTGCTGCACGCGGTGCCGCCGTCGGCGCGCGGCGCCCCGGTCAGGTCGGTGAACCGACCACCCGCTTCCTCCACGATTATCTGGATCGCGGCGAGATCCCAAAGGCTGACCGCCGGCTCGAGCACGATGTCGACCGCGCCCTCGGCGACGAGCATGTGCTGCCAGAAATCGCCGAACCCGCGCGTGCGCCAGCACCGGCGGACGAGGGCCATGAAGGCGTCGCTGCCGCCGTGGCGCTCCCACGAGTCAAAGCCGTCCGAGGACAGCTGCGCG
Organism: Acidimicrobiales bacterium; assembly: GCA_035649535.1. Taxonomy (GTDB): domain Bacteria; phylum Actinomycetota; class Acidimicrobiia; order Acidimicrobiales; family JACDEA01; genus JACDEA01. Next base: position 1,556 of record DASRJI010000127.1, read on the forward strand.
TCCTCGATCGCCGCCACGTTCGACACGCGGATCGGCTGGCCGTCGGCAAAGGCGCCGTCGCCGCGTGAGGCCCACCAACGGTGCCCCATAGCCGGCGCCGACACCACGCCGACCACCATCTCCCCGGCATGTTCAAGGGCGATGAGGGTGGCCCAGACCGGGATGCCGCGGAGGTAGTTGGCGGTGCCGTCAATCGGGTCGATGATCCAGCGCCACGGCGAGTCCGGGTCGCCGCTCACGCCGTCCTCCTCGCCTAGGACCGCGTGGCCGGGTCGCTCGCCGGCGAGTACGTCTCGCAACGCGACTTCGACCGCCTTGTCGGCTTCTGTGACCGGCGTGCGGTCGGGCTTGGTCTCGATGACCAGGTCGTGGGCGCGGTAGCGCGCCAGGCTGATGCCGTCGGCCACGTCGGCCAGTTCGAGGGCCAGCTCGAGATCGGGGTGGCTCAAACGACGGGGGCGAGCGCCCGCTTCACCGACGCGGTGATGCCCTGACCGTCGAGCCCGAGCCGGGCGAGGATCGCCAGCGCGTCGGCATCGGCCGGGATGTACTCGAGCGGGAGGCCGAGGACGAGCGTGGGCGGCGCGTGGGCGCCCGAGTTGCGAGCGGTGAGCGCGTCGATGATCGCCGAGCCGGCGCCGCCGATGCGCACACCGTCCTCGATGGTGACGACGAGCTTGTGCGCGGCGGCGTCGGCGAGCATGTCGTCGTCGAGCGGCTTGACGACCCGGACGTCCCACACCGTCGCGTTCACGCCTTCCTGCGCCAGCAGCTCGGCGGCTTCGAGCGTCGCTTCGACCATGCGACCGACCGCGAGCATGCACACGTCGGTGCCGGCCCGCAGTTGCTTGGCGGCCAGACCAGTGCCGACGGCGGCCGGGTCGACCTGTCGCGCCGCACCGCGCGGGAAGCGAATGGCCGACGGGCCTTCTAGCTCCATCGCGGTGTGCAACATGACTTTGAGGTCCTGGGCCGACGAGGGCGCGAACACCGTCATCGTCGGGATGCGCAAGCAGAGTGCGAGGTCGAGGACACCGTGGTGTGATGGCCCGTCCGGACCGGTGATTCCGGCGCGATCGAGCGCGAACACGACGGGCAGGTCGTGCAGGCCGACGTCGAGGTTGGCCTGGTCGAAGCACCGCGTGAAGAACGTCGAATACACCGCGACGACCGGACGCAGACCGGCCATGGCCATGCCGGCCGCCGCCGTCGCTGCGTGCTGCTCGGCGATGCCGACGTCGTGGAAGCGATCGGGGAAGCGGGCTTGGAACGGCAGCAGACCGGTAGGCCCCGGCATCGCCGCGGTGATCGCGTGCACACGCGGATCGCTCTCGGCCGCTTCGATCACCGCCTCGCTGAAGGCTTGGGTGTACCCCTTCGGCGCCGCCCACCCGGCGGGCGGCCCGCTCGACGGATCGAACACCGGCGCGTCGTGGAGGTTCTTCTCGTCGTCGTCCTCGGCCGGCGGATAGCCGCGGCCCTTGTGGGTGAGTACGTGGACAACGATCGGCCCGTCGTACTCGGCCGCGTTACGCAGCGCGTCCTCGATGCCGGCGACGTCGTGGCCGTCGATCGGCCCGGTGTAGCGAACGCCGAGCGCCTCGAAGAACGCGATGGGCTCGAGGACTTCGCGGAACAAGGCCTTCACACCTTGCAAGCTCGAGTACGCCAGCTCGCCCAAACCCGGGATCTCCCGCAGCCGGCCCTCGACCCGCTCGCGCAGGTTGACGTACGACGGGTTGAGTCGCAGCCGGCTCACGCTTTCGGAGAGGCGGGACACCGTCGGCGCGTATGACCGGCCGTTGTCGTTGAGGACGATCACGCAGCGGGCGCCGCTGTGCCCGAGGTTGTTGAGCGCCTCGAACGCCATGCCGCCGGTCATGGAGCCGTCGCCGATCACGGCGACGACGGCGCGGTCGGTGGTGCCGCGAGCGATCGCAGTGGCCACGCCGTGCGCGTAGGAAAGGATCGTCGAGGCGTGGCTGTTCTCGACCCAGTCGTGCGTCGACTCGGCCCGGCTCGGGTACCCCGACAGGCCCCCGGCTTGGCGCAGCGTGGCGAAGTCGTCGCGGCGCCCGGTGACGATCTTGTGGACGTAGGCCTGATGGCCGGTGTCCCACAGGATGATGTCGCGGGGCGAGTCAAAGACGCGATGAATCGCCAGCGTCATCTCGACCGCGCCCAGGTTCGATCCGAGGTGGCCGCCAGTGACGGCGACCGCTTCGACGATGAAGGTCCGGATCTCCTCGGCCAGCGTGGCGAGCTGTTCGTACGAGAGCTCGCGCAAATCCGCGGGGGAGTTGACCGTCTCCAAGAGCATGCCGTCGGTCACAGTAGTTCCTGACCGCCTGGCTACTGCACTCGCTCGGCGACGAACTCGGCCAGCTCTTCGAGCCGTTCGCGGCTGTCGCCAGCGAGCGCGACGCCGTCGAGCGCACCCACGGCTTCTACGACGAGGCGTTCGATCTCCGCTTCGGCCCGGGCCAGCGCGCCGCAGTCCACGAGCAGTTGCTGGACCGCGGCCAGGTCGTCGGCCGAGATGTCGGCGCTTCCGTAATTGTCGAGGAGCAGGCGGGCCCCGTCCGCCGACGCCCCTTCCAGCGCCCAGGCGCGGAGGCGCGTCGGCTTCCCCTCGCGGATGTCCTCTCCGATCGGCTTGCCGGTGAGCATGGTGTCGCCGAAAGCGCCGAGCACGTCGTCGCGAAGCTGGAACGCCTCGCCCAGCGGAACGCCGTACGCCGACAGAGGCGAGCGCAGATCGTCGAGCCGCCCGGCGATGGCGGCGCCGAGATGAAGCGGCCGCTCGACCGTGTACTTCCCCGACTTGTACAGGGCGATGCGGCGGGCGGCGTCGACGCTCGCGTCGCGGCTCACCGCGCCGCGGAGATCGAGGTACTGGCCGACGTTCACTTCGAGCCGCAGCTCGGTGAAGACGTCTTGCGCGGGGCGGGGCGCGTCGGCGAGCAGCTGATCGGCGTACACGAAGGCCAGGTCGCCGACCAGGATCGCCACGCCTTCGCCGAACCGACGGTCCTCGCCCCGCCACTCGGCCGCTTCGTGGCGCGCGGCAAAGTCGACGTGGATCGTGCGCTGGCCACGGCGGCGGGAGGACGCGTCCATCACGTCGTCGTGAATGAGCGCGAACAGATGCAGCAGTTCGAGGGCGGCGCCGGCATCGACGACGGCCGGATCGTCCTCGGCCCCGCCGGCGCCGAGGAAGGCGGCGAGGCAGAACGCCGGACGCAGCCGCTTGCCGCCGGCCAGCGCCAGCTCCTGCAACGCCTCCAACGGCTCGGCGAGCAATGGGTCGATTTCGGCCCAACGCGCGGTCTCTTCCCGCAACAATTCGTCGATGCGCGACTCGACCCGTTTGCCGATGTCGCGCACGCTGACGGGGATCACGACGGGCCACGTTAGTTTTGCCTGGATGACTGACGACGACGGTCGTGGCCAAGACGCGCCGGAAGTAGGCGTGCGGGACACGGGCCGCAAGGCGGTACGCACCTTCAAGCGGACGCTGGCGCAGCGCGTTGTCGACCTCCTGGACCAGCGCGACCCGGCGTTGATGTCAGGGCTCGTGGAAGTCGGAATCGTGAGCCGTGATTTTCGCGATCAGGGCCAAGGGCCCGTCCTCACCAACACGCCGACCATCGCCGTCGTCGAGCGACTGCTCGAGCGGTCGGTCGAGCAACGCCCGTCGCTGCTGTCGCGGCTCGGACTCTCCACCATCCAGGCCTTGGCTACCTCCACCGAGGAAGCGACGACTGAGGGCGGGACTCCGTCGTCGGTCGCGGTCGTGTTCACGGACCTCGAGGGGTTCACCCGCTTCACCGAGCAGAAGGGCGACGAAGCGGCCAGCGACCTGTTGGCGCATCACCACCGCGTTGTCGGACCGATTGTCCGTAGCCGCGGCGGTCGCACGGTCAAGCGCCTGGGCGACGGTCTGCTCCTCACCTTCCCCGAACCCGAAGCCGCCGCGCTGTGCTGCCTCGAACTGGTCGAGGCGCAGCCATCGCCGTTGCGGCTGCGGGCGGGGATCCACGTCGGCGACGTCGTCGTGACGCGGGACGACGTCATCGGCCACGTCGTCAACGTCGCGGCTCGCGTGTGCGAGTCAGCGCGGGGTGGTGAGGTCCTGGCTACCGCCGACGTTCGCACCGCCGTCAGCGGACCCGTCACCGGACTCGACTTTGGTCGCGCTCGCCGGCGCGGTTTCAAGGGTGTCGAAGAGCCGATCAACGTGTGCTCGGTCCGGCGGCCGTAACCGCTGCGCCAACGCAGTCGTCGAACGCGCCAACAGGTAACCGACGAGGAGGGCGGCCGCGCCGCCCGCGGCGTCGAGCCAGAAATGGTTCGCGGTGACGACGATGGCGAACAGCGTCATCAACGGGTAGACGGCGACCAGCGCCTGCACCCAACGGCGCTTGGCCATCGGGAACAGCACGCACGCGCACCACGTCGACCAGCCGAAGTGCAGGCTCGGCATGGCCGCGTACTGGTTCGAGATCTTCTGCATCGTCCCTGAGTCGAACGACCACAACCCGCCGACGACTTGAAGCGTGTCCACGAAGTGGAAGTGCGCCGGCAGCAGGCGCGGCGGCATCAACGGGAAGAACGCGAATCCGATGAGGGCGAGGGCAGTCGTGAACGCCAACGTGTTGCGCCACAGCGGGTAGCGCGCCGAGTCGCGCCGGAACAACCACACGATGGCGACGACCGTCACGATGAAGTGGGCGGATCCGTAGAAGATGTCCCAGAACTCGATGAACCACCGCGCCGACGGATAGAAGAGGTGCTGGAGCCATGCTTCGTGGAACGAGTGCAGGAAGCGTTCGGCTCGGATGACGCGCAGGGCGTTGTGGTACGCCTGCGTCCGCGAGTCCACGTCCAGGCCGCGGTTCCGGACGAGCGTGTAGATCCCGTAGAACGACAGGACGTACAGCACCTCGCGCCACCAGCGAAGCTGGCGGACACGCGCGGGTGCAGTGGGGATCGCGGTCACGCAGGGACGCGGGTCGCGCGGCGGGACGACCCGACCGCGAAGGCCGGCGCGCCGAGAAGACTCACCGCGAGGTTGATGCCGTAGACGAGCAGGCCGAGAGCGATGGCGTGCTGCGTACTGACGCCGAGCGGGCGCAGAAACAGGACGAGCGCGCCTTCGCGAACGCCGAGGCCGCCGATCGTTATCGGCAGGACCTGCACGATGGCGACCGCGGGCATGAAGGCCAGGATCGCCGTCCAACTGATGCCCAGGCCGAGCGCGTCGGCGGCAAGGAAGGCGGCCAGCATCACCACGAGTTGGTAGGCGAAGCTCGTCGTGAGCACTTCGATGGCCAGCGCGGGCCGGCGCCGGAACTGTTCGAGCCCGAGGTGGATCGCGCCCGTGAATCGGCGCCACCCTTCGGTGCTGGTCAGCCGGCCGCCGATCGCCGGGTGGCCGGCGGCGACGAGCACGCCCACGAGCAGCACCAGCGTGATCACCGCGATCAGAAAGGCGAGCCAACTCGCCCGCCCGAGGTGCCGCAGGCCCGGATTGACGAGCAGTGCGGTCAAGGTCAGCACCGGCAGCACGACCCAACCCGTGAGCCGTTCGAGGACGACCGACGCGAAGTTGCGCGGCGTGTCGCCGTTCGCCGAGGACAGCCGCGTGACGCGCAGCACGTCGCCGCCGACGGTCGAGGGCAGGAAGTTGCTCACGAAGAGGCTGGCAAGGTAGTGGCCGACGAGCGCGCGGAGCGGCATATGGATGTCGAGGGCGTAGAGCACGCGCTGCCAGCGGACGGCCGACAGGACGACCCCGACGCACCACACGACGACGGCGGCGACGAGCCACCCCATTGTGTGGCGGCTCGTGTCAGGCAGGATCGACGTCAAGTGGACGCGCTGGACGAGAACCACCAGCATCACCATGCTGGCGACCACCCTGACCGTGGGTAGCCACCGTTTGAGTCGCTGCACGCACCCTCCCTCGGCCGGTTTAGCGTACCGCCCACCGTGCGCAACTCCTTTCGGCTCATCGCGGTCGTTTTGGCCGTTGTGATCGGCGTCGCGGGCTGCGGGTCCGATCGCAGCGGCGGGCCCAAGGGCGACCCCACGACGATCGTCGCCACCGCGCCCGATCGCACACTCGCTGCCGGAACGGCGAAGGTCGCGGTCGCGACCGCCAACTCGGTAGCCACCGGCACCATCGACTTCGGCACCGGCGCGGCGCGCATGCACGTCACGCCGGCGACGGCCACCGAGCCGGAGCTGACGAACCCGGTCGTGGCTATCGACATCGTGCGCGCCGTCGCCAGCGTCGACCCCTACGGCGGGGCCGAGGTTCGGGGCGCGTCGACAATCAAGTACGAACTCGACATCGCGCCCGGTGAGGAGCTGACCGCCAAACTCGGCGGAGGCCTGCGCGGCCCGACGTTCTACGCCGACGTCTACGTCGATTCGCAGCTGCGCATCCGGCGCGTGACGCTGCCCGTCGATCTCAACGAACGCCGTCCCAGCGACACTCACCAAATCCTCGCCAAACTCATCACCATCGACTTCTACGACTTCGGGAGTGCATCGTGAACACGCGCCAGGTGACCGCCGGCGGTCTCGACTTCTCCATCGTCGAGGCCGGCGAGGGCAACGCCGACCGCCTGCTCCTCGTCCACGGCTTCACCGGCGCGGCCGAGGACTTCGAGGACCACATGGACGCGCTGGCGGCACGCGGTTGGCATGTTGTGGCGCCCGACCACCGCGGCCATGGCAACAGCGCCAAGCCCGCCGGTGAGCACAACTACTCGATGCAAGTGATGGCGGGCGACATGCTCGCCATCGCCGACGTGTTGGGGTGGGACGCATTCGTCCTGCTCGGTCACTCGATGGGCGGGATGGTCGCCCAGCACATGGCCGCCGCCGCCCCGTCGCGCCTGCGCGGGCTGATCCTCATGGACACGAGCCCGGCGTGCCCCGACGGGCTGGATCCCGATGTGATGAACCTGGCCAAACAGATCGTGCGCGACGAGGGCTTGGATCGCCTGATCGAGGTACAGGCCGAGATGGGCGGGCCGCTCGACACGCCCGCGCACCGCCGACTGGTCGAGACCCGACCCGGCTACGGCGAGCGCGGCGACCGGCTGACGCGTTCGTGCGCGCCCGACATGTGGCTCGCGATCGTCACCGAGATCATCGAGCAGCCCGACCGGCTCGAGCGCTTGCGCGACGTGGCCGTGCCCGCGCTGGTGATCGTCGGCGACCAGGACACGCCGTTCCTCGTGCACAGCGAACGCATGGCCAAGACGCTGCCCGACGGGCGGCTGGAGGTGATCCCCGACGCCGGTCATTCGCCACAGTTCGAAGCGCCCGACGCGTGGTTCGCCGCCCTCACCGCGTTCCTCGACCAGGTTCGCTCATGAGCGACCAGGTGGCTGGCTCAGGCGGTCACCTCGCCCTTGCCGCGTTGTTGCCGTACGGCGTGCGGGAGATCTTCACGCTGTCAGGCGGGCACATCTTCCCGATCTTCGACGCGTGCGTGAAGCAGGGCCTCCCGATCTATGACGTGCGCCACGAGCAGACGGCGACGTTCGCGGCCGAAGGCCTGGCCAAGCTCACGCGCCGGCCCGGCGTCGCGGTGCTCACCGCCGGCCCAGGCGTGACCAACGGGGTGAGCGCGATCACCACCGCCAACTTCAACGGGTCGCCACTCGTCGTGATCGGCGGGCGGGCGCCGCACGGGCGCTGGGGCGCCGGGTCGCTGCAAGAGCTCGATCACGTACCGATCGTCGCGACCGTCACCAAGTCGGCGCGCACGATCGAGGCGACCAACGACATCGCCGCGCTCGTCGCCGACGCCGCCGCGCAGGCGATCACGCCGCACCGCGGCCCGACGTTCGTCGACATCCCGCTCGACGTCTTCTTCGGCCACGGGGAAGCCGCGGTTCCGCCCGCGGTCGACGGGCGGGGCGTCGCGCCCGATCCCGAGGACATTGCACGTGCCGCCGACTTGCTGGCGCGCGCCGAACGGCCGGCGGTCGTCGCCGGTGGCGACGTGTACTGGGACGGCGCGTGGAACGCGCTCCGCGCCGCCGTCGAGGCGCTGCGCCTGCCCACGTTCGTGAACGGTCTTGGCCGCGGTTGCTTGCCGGCTGACCACGAGCTGGCCTTCGCCCGCACGCGGAGCTTCCTCAAGGAGGCCGACGTTGTGGCCGTCGTCGGAACGCCGCTCGACTTCCGGTTGTCGTTCGGCCGCTTCGGCGACGCCAAGGTGGTGCACATCGTCGACAGTCCCGACGCGCGAGCCGGCCATGTGGTGGCCGACGCGTCGCCCGCCGGTGATCTCGTCACGTCGCTCACCGGTCTCGCCGACTACACGGGACCGCGCGCCGACCACGAGCCGTGGATCGCGCGGCTCCGCGCCGAGGAACTGGCGCGGCGCGACGCCGAGCGGGGCGAACTCGAGGCCGACACCGATCCGATCCACCCGGCGCGCATCTACGGCGAACTTCGACGCACGCTCGATCGCGACGCCGTCGTCATCGGCGACGGTGGCGACTTCGTGTCGTATGCCGGCAAGCTCGTCGACTCCTATGAGCCCGGTTGCTGGCTCGATCCCGGCCCGTACGGTTGCCTGGGGACCGGCATGGGTTACGCCATGGCCGCACGTGTCGCCCACCCGGACCGCCAGGTCGTGCTGCTGTCGGGCGATGGCGCGATCGGCTTCAACGGGATGGACGTCGACTCACTTGTGCGCCACAAGCTTCCCGTGGTGATCATCGTCGGCAACAACGGCATCTGGGGGCTTGAAAAGCACCCGATGCAGGCGATCTACGGGTACGACGTGGCCGCCGACCTCCAGCCCGCCTGCCGGTACGACGATGTCGTGCGGGCCTTGGGCGGCGCCGGTGAGATGGTCGAGAAACCCGGCGACTTGGGACCCGCCCTCAAGCGCGCCTTCGCGGCCGACGTCCCCTACCTCGTGAACGTCATCACCGACCCGGCTGTGGCCTATCCCAGGTCTTCCAACCTGGGCTAAGTGCCGAACAGCGACGTGCGGCGCCGGAGGAACCACCACGCCGTCGCCGCGCCAGCCACGACCGGCAGCCCGACGAGCCACAGCATCACGAGGTACGGCTTCTCGTCACCGCGTGGACGCAGGCGTCGCACGTTGCGGCCGCGGATGATGTCCGCCGCGCTGCGGTTCAATCCGTCGATGTCCGCGTCGAGCGATGCCGCGTCGAGGTCGGCGTCGGCAACCGGCGAGGACAGAGAGCCCAGGTCAAAACCTTCGCTGCCGGGAAGCCCGAAGGACGACGAAGGCACCGCCCCCAGAGGGCCGCCGCCCGTCTCGTTGGTCGGCGCGCTGAGGTCGACGACGTCGTCCTGGCTCAAGTCGATGAGCTTGCTCGTGGTGATGGACGTGTAGCCCAGCTTGAGGTGATACGGCTGCGGCGTGCCGTAGTAGTTGAAGATGACGATGGCGTAGGTCGAGCGCTTGGGGACGAGACCGATGTTGAGGGGCGACGTCACGAAGTACGGAATTCCGACGCCGCCGTCGGGGAAGTAGGGCTCGTCGCCGCCGGGCTGCCCGCCGCCGCTGGGGCCCAACACGAAACACTCGTAGTAGTTGACGATCGGGTCCTCGGGGTCGCACTCGGTGTCGCCGTCGTCGTCCTCAACAACGGGGTCGTCCCAGACGACGGCTGCATACGACGACAGCGACACGTTGCCGAAGGTCGGGAGGATCAGGTTGTCGCCCGGCCACGTCATCGTGAAGTTGAACGAGTGGAATGTGAGGCGGTCGGTCAGCTGGGCGGGCGTCGCGCCCAACTTGACGTGGATCGTGTCGCAGAGCGCGGCGTAGGTCCCGCCGTCCTCGCAATCCTCCGGGTGGATGCCCAGGAAGAAGTCCACCGGCATCGCGATGGGAGGAAGCGCGGGGTAGTCGCGCTCGAACGTCTGCCCGGCGGCAAGGTTCACGACCGGCTGGGTAGCGGCGGCGGCCTGCCGCACGGGCGTGGCCACGTATGAGCCGACGAGCACCGCCGCCGCGGCCGTGAGCCACTTCTTGGACACTCGGGTCATCGTGAGCTCCGACTCATTCGGGCCGTGGTGGCGCATTGTTGATGTAGCCGGTTTGCGTGTAGGCGTTGCAAGGGTCGTCGCGTTGCGGGCTGGCCATCGAGTTGATGTCCCCCGCCGGCCACGTCCCCGGGCGGTACCGCTTGCCGCCTTGGGCCATGCGGTAGCAGCCCGTGTAGTCCTCGGCGTCGGGCGCGATACCGGACGGATCCCAGTACATCGCCTGCGCGTCCTTGACGCACGTGTAGTCGGCCGGCTCGTAGTAGCACGCGGGCAGCCGCGGGTCTTGACTCTCGATCGACGGGATGGCGTGGAACCCCTTGTCGATGGAGAACGGGCCCAGCTTGGGGCCGGCGACCTGGATGCCGGTGAACAGCTGTCGCAGATCGTTGTAGTCCGCGCAGGCGAAGTTGACGACGTCGCTGTCCGCCGCCTGACCGTCGACTTCGCGGTACGCGTTGTAACAGACACGCTCGTCGGCCGGAACTTCCTTCACGGTCGGCGTGAACGTCCACACGTGTGACCACACCTGCTGTGCCTGGTAGAAGCCGTAGTTGTTCGCTTCGATGAGACCGTCACCGAGCACGACCCATTCGGGCATGTAACCCAGTTGCGACGCCGCGGTGCTCTGCTTCGTCTCGACGCCGCCGGCCCACAGGATCGTCGTTACCTGCGCATTCTGGAACTTCTGCATGTTCTGCGTGGCGAAGCCCGGCAGCGTCTCGGTGTCGATCTGGTAGCCGTTCCTCGGGAAGGAGGCTTCCTCGACGATGTTGGCGCCGCAGGCCTTGACCGCGGTGCGGATCGCGTCGGCCATCTTCTTCATGCTCGGGTAGGACGGATCGCGTGTGTAGAGGAGGCCGTACCGGCGCGGCGAGCCAAGAGGGATGCCGGCGCCGGCGAACGTGACCTTGCCCGGCTCGACGACCTTCTTGCACACGGCGCTGGAGTAGCTCTTGGCCATCTGCTCGACGCTGGGCGGGTAACCCCAGATCGCCTTCGGGAACTCGTTGAAGAAGTCCTGCGAACGACCGCTGAACGAGCCGAAGTTGAGGACGCCGCGCTGGGCCATGAACTCCAGGAAGTCGTCCGAGCCGCCGGAGAGACCCGTACTCGAGATCGTTGCGAAGGGCTTGACCTGGGCGAGCACCTGCGCGGCGTCGGCCAGGCGATCCTCCGGCCGGCTCCCGCCGTTGCCGTAATAGATATAGAGGTGCGGGTGCCGGTTGTAGGTCTGGTAGCGGTCCTCGAAGTACTTCGCCCAGTAGCGGCGGGTCGTGATCTCGCCGATCTCGTTGGGTTTCGGCGGCGCGTCGAGGTCGATGAGCTCGTTCTGCGGGGTGTTCTCGGCGCCTCGGGGGGTCGGCGTGTACACACCGGGGTCCTGGTAGAAGACGATGCGGATCTCGTTGGCATCGACGCCCTGATACGTGGCGCCGCCGTTGTCGCCTTCGAAGAACGCGACGCACGGCGGCGAAAGCGGGTCCTCCGTCTGGCGGGGCGGCTTTCCGACGCACCGCTTGTCGCGTCGGTTGTTGCCGCCTGACTGCGACGTGTCGCCTTCGAGGCTGCCCAAATCGCCACCCAGGGCCCCGCCGGTCTCGAGCGAACTGGTTTGGCCGAGCCCGAGCTCGCTCACGTTGCCGATGGGGGGCGGCTTCTCGTTGGTGGGCGGTACCGGGGCCAACTCGACGGTGGTCGCCGGGTTGGGTTGCGGGAGGTTGAGCGACGACGGCAACGCGATCACCGCGATCAGCAGCGCGATGAGGAGTGAGAGCAACGGCGGGTAGCGACGTACCCAGTCGGGCGTCTGGCGCGCCGCGTCTCCCGAGGCGCGTGGCCCCGGTGTATTCGCTTTCGAATCGGTTACAACGTCGGTCATCGACTCCCCAAGACGGAATGACGCTGCGGAGATGTTAGGCGTCGCGCCGGACGAATCCTGGGTCGCGGGGCCAAAAAGCCCCGTGTCGGCAGGATCGGTGGCCGCCGCGCAAGAATGTAGGGTCGAGAGCGGCGCGACTGCTGGGGCCCTGGTCCAAAGCGGACTTGTCGCGTCATTTCATTCGTGCGTCGCTAACAAGCCGAGGACTCGCCCATGGCCACCACCACCCGCACCCGCCGGACGCCAGCAACGACCGCCGCGACGGACGGCGTGCGCCGCGGACAGATAACCGCGTCACGCTTCCGACAGAACTTCGACAGTGTCGTCGCCAACATCGAGAAGGTCATCAAGGGCAAGACCGACGTCGTGCGTTTGTCGATGGTCGCGATCTTGTGCGAAGGCCACGTCCTGTTCGAGGACCTTCCCGGGACGGGCAAGTCAATGCTGGCTCGCGCCATTGCCCAGTCGATGAATGCGAGCGTCAGCCGCGTCCAGTGCACGCCCGACATGCTTCCGGGCGACATCACCGGGTCGTCGATCCTCGACCAGAAGCGGGGCGAGTTCCAGTTCCGGCCGGGACCGATCTTCGCCAATGTGCTCCTTTCCGACGAAATCAACCGCGCCACGCCCAAGACACAGTCCGCGCTTCTCGAGGCCATGGCCGAGCGCAAAGTGTCGGCTGACGGCACCACCTACGACCTGCCGCGACCCTTCTTCGTGTTGGCGACCCAGAACCCGATCGAGCAGGCCGGCACGTTCCCTCTGCCCGAAGCGCAGCTCGACCGTTTCCTCTTCAAGCTCACGATGGGGTACCTCAGCCGTGACCATGAGTTGGAAGTGATGTTCGACAACTCGGTCGTCCTGCTCATCGAGGAGCTCAGTTCCGTCATCGAGCCGAGCACCGTCCAAGCGATGATCAATTACGCGGCGACGTTGGAGGTCAGCCCGGAGGTCGGGTACTACATCGTCGACCTGGTGCACGCCACTCGCGAGGACGCCGCGGTGTCGATCGGCGGCAGCCCGCGGGCGGCGATTGCGCTGCTCCGCGCCTCGCGCGTGCTGGCGGCCAGCGACGGCCGCGAGCACGTGTACCCCGACGACGTTCGCGCGGTGATGCGGCCGGTGCTCTCGCACCGGATCATCCTCCAGCCGGACGCGATCCTTCGCGGCGAGACCATCGATGGCGTGATCGAGCGCGTCACGGGCCAGGTGAAGGCGCCGATGGTCGCCAAGACCCGCAGCCTCGAGGCGGTCGAGGGCTGAGTTCGCTCCCGCTTCGGGGTCGCCGCCCGGGGCGGGCGGGCAGAGGCCAACGACGTGGCGCCGGCGGTGACGCGCGTCGGGGCTTACGCGCGCGGCTCGATCGCCTCGGCGACGCTCTCTCTCCGACGCAACTGCGAGAGCGGTGGCGTCAGCTCCTGCGGCGCACAGGCCTCACCCGCTTGGGCACCGTCGCCCTCACGGCCTTCGTCTCGATCTGGCTCCTCGCCCGCATCGTGGCCGGGACCGCGATGTACCTGTTCGCGTACGGCGCATTGCTGCTTGTCGTTGTCAGCTACTTGATCGCGCCGAGGCGGCTCAAGCTGACGGGCGAACGCACTGGGCTGTTCCCGCGCGCCACTGAAGGCGACCGCCTCGAGGTCGACGTCACGCTGGTCGCCCAGCGCCGCGTGACGACGTTCCTGCTCGAAGAACGCGTCCCCGACCGGCTGGGGAAGACCGTCCGCGTGCCCGTCACCAAACTCTCGGCCGGTGAGACCGTGGCCCACCACTACAGCCTGCGTTGCACTCGTCGCGGCGTCTATGAGGTTGGTCCATTGGTCGCTGTGGCCAGCGATCCTCTCGGCTTGTCGCAGCAGGAGACGGTGGTCGCCGAGAAGTTCGAGCTGCTCGTCCACCCGCGGCTCGAGCTGGTGTCGGACCGCCCGCTGACCCGGCAGTTCGAGGACCCGCCGATCCGACCGCCCGTGTCGAAGCCGTGGCCGAGCGGGATGGAGTTCTACGGCATGCGCGAGTACGTAGCCGGCGACGACCTGCGCCGGATCGTGTGGCGCGCCTCGGCCCGCACCGGGAAGCTGATGGTGCGCGAGGCCGAGCAGGGCATCACCGACCGCGTCACGATCATCCTCGACACCGATCGCGGCACGCACAGCCGGGACGGCGAGGGCATCTCGGAGTCGTTCGAAACCGGCGTTCGCGCCGCCGCGTCGCTCGGTGTCCGCCATCTTCGCGAGGGGTATCAGGTCTCGACCGAGACCAACGGCGGGCCGCTCACGCGCGACTTGCGCGGGGCGACGTCGCAGCTCGTGTTGCTCGACGCCATGGCTCGGCTCGACATGAGCCGCGAGCCGTTGGCCAGCGTGATCATGCGCATGGTGAGCTCGACCAAGCGCGATGCCCACAACATTTTGGTGACCCCGAAGCTCGGCGCCCACGAGGCCGCCCAGCTCAAGTTGCTGCTCAACAAGGGCGTCTCGGTGCTCGTGGTCGCACTCCTCTGGGACGACGAGAACGCGGACACGCCCGGCATCGCCGCCTCGTTGGGCTGCCAAGTCGTTGCCGTTCACCCGGGTCAGGACCTCTCGTCCGCTCTCTATAAGGACATCGGCGCGGGTAACCGCCTATGACCGCCACCCGTCCACCGGACCTGCGGGACGTCGAAGAGACCGCCGCCGAGCACCTCGCGGCGGAAGCCGGTCACGTCGAGTCGGCGATCGACGAGGCGGCTGGTGTTGTCCTCCTGCCGGCAAAGGTCGACCGGCCCAACGAGCTTCGCTACGCCATCGCGGTTGCTTTCCCCGTGATCGCGACGGCGGTCATGGTGGGCGGCGTATTCACCGGCGCTTCGGCCCGGTTCTACGCGGCGTTCGCCGGCCTCCTCGGGATCGCGTTGGCGCTCCTCGTCGCTCGTGTCAAACAGCCGGTGGCGAGCTACGCGCTGATGCTGCTCGGGCTGTTCGGCATCGGCGTGCTGATGGTCATTCCGAATGGACTGGCCAACGTCACGTCGATTGGCAGCTTGGCGTCGTCGGCGGCGCGGTCGGGGAATGTCCTGCGACCGCCGGTGTCCCTCAACCCCGGCTGGCAGGCGATCATCGGTTGGCTGATGGGCGTCGTCGGTTTCGGCGCGGCATGGCTCGCCGTCAGTGTCGACCGCGCTCCAGTCGCGTTACTTGCCCCGCTCCCGATCGCCGCGATTGCCGGCATCAGCGTTCCCAGCACCGCGCAAATTGCGAGCGGCATCGTCGTCCTCGTGCTGTTCGCGATCGGACTCGGAATCCTGTCGACGGCGAATTCGGCGTCGGCCGAGGGTGATCAGCCGCCGCTTACCTACGAACTCCGTCGGGCTGTCCGCGCCATCCCGCTGCTCGCGATCACGACGCTCGTGCTGTACCTGCTCGCCCAGGCTGACATCCTGTTCCCGCACCCGCTGATCGACCCCTCGAACGAGCCCCAGCGACCGCGCACCGCCCCGCTCACCGCGGTCGAGGACCGGGTGCTGTTCGAGGTCACGTCGGTCGCCACCGGTCCGTGGCGGATTGGCAGCCTCGACGTGTACGACGGGCGCGACTGGCGCTTGCCGCCCTTCGCTCAGAACCAGCTCGACGACGTGCCGAGGAACGGCATCGTCAACCCCAAGCTGGCGCGGGGCGTGCGGGCGACGTTCACGATCGCCGGCCTCGGGGGCGCGGTCCTCCCGACGCTGCCGAACACAGTCGGCGTCGTCGCCAAGGGACCGCGGCTCGCATACGACGCCCGTAACGGCAACTTGCGGCTCGTCGAGGGCCAGGTGCAGGCCGGCCTCGAATACACGGTCGTCGCCGCGACGCTGCCGACCGAAGAGGACCTGCGCGCCATCACCGAGTCGATCCCCGGCCCGATTCGCCAGTTCGCGCGGGTGCCCCGGAGCGGCGAGCCCACCCCGGCTCTCAAGGCGATCATCGAGCAGGCGCCCACCACCTCGAAGTGGGACCAGTTCAATTACCTGCGCAACTACGTCCTCGACAACGTCACCGCCGTCGGTGCCGGCCGGCCCGTGAGCGTGACGGTCGATCGCGTGGAGGACATGCTCACGGGCAGCAAGGAGGGCTCGCCCTTCGAGATCGTGGCCGCCCAGGCGCTCTTGGCGCGGTGGATCGGCGTGCCGTCGCGCATCGGCTACGGGTTCGACGGCGGGGACCCGGTCGGCAGCCGGCTGCAAGTACGGCCTCGCAACGGCGCGACCTTCGTCGAGGTCTACTTCCCCGGATTCGAGTGGCTTCCGATCATTGGAGTCCCGCGGCACGCGAAGCCCACCGTGGGGAACAACTCGGGCCAGTCGCAGGACCCGAGCATCGTGCCGAGCGACGACATCGCCATCGAGCTGTTCCTGCCCGTTCTCACGCCCGCGCCCAGCGTGTTCACCAAACAGCTCCAGCGCGGCGTGCTCATCGCCCTCCCCATCCTCGCCGCGATCGCGCTCGCCATCGTCTTCTACCCGGCGGTTCGCAAGGCGATTATCCGGAGTCGGCGTCGGCGCGCCGCAGCGGGCCTTGGACCGCGGGCGCGCGTCGCGGTCGCCTACGCAGACTGGCGCGACCACGCAACCGACTTCGGCTACGGATACCCGAGCGACACCCCGATCATGTTCCTCGACCGCTTCGTCGACGACGCCGATCACACCGAATTCGCGTGGCTTGTCACGCGCGCGCTCTGGGGTGACATGCAGGAGACCATGACGCCCGATGTCGTCGCCGCCGCCGAGGAATTGTCACGATCACTGCGCCGGCGGCTCGCGCAAACACAGCCGGCCACAGTCCGCTTCGTGGCGATCGCGTCGCGGCTGTCGTTGCGGCGGCCCTACGCGCCTGAACTCGACGTTGCCATTCGGAAGGAGGCTGACCATGAGCTCGTCCCGGTCGGCTAGGACTCGCGTCATCGCGTTGGTTGCCGTCGCCGTATTCGGTGCGGCGGCCTGCGTCGATCAGAAGCCCGCGGGCGTCGCGATCAAAAGCCTGAAGTCCGACATCGTCTTTGGGTTGAACCCCCCGCCGGCGCCGCCGCCGGGTGTCGCGCCTTCGGTGTCGTTCGACTTTGGCCTTCCGCCGCTCGTGCGGCCCCCGATCAACAAGAAGCCTGAGTCGTGCCCGCGCGCCCGACGCGGCGACTCCGTGGCGGCGATCGCGACGAAGGGCGTTGATGTCCGGCCCGTGCCCGGCTTGTACCAGTGGAAGGTCAACGGCACGATTGACTACCAGGGGACCCCCGTACCGATTCTGTCGCAGTTCATCGAGCGCGAGATCACCGATGTCAGCGAGGTGACGACGACGACGACGCCGGTAGGTGGCAATCCGCCCACCGAGCCAATCGTTACCCGGACCTTCACGTACAAGATGCGGGCCAAGCTCGGGTACACCGGTCAGGACGGCACTCAGGTCGCGACGTTTCAGGTTCGCGACAACCCTCTTGTCATCGACGCCGGCACGACCGCGGCCAACATCGGCAAGGCGATTCCCGTGGGTGACCCGGCCCGAGGCATCGTGCTCACGAGCATCGAGAATTACAACGCGGCGGGCAAGCTGATGAGCACGTTCGCGCCGACCCCGGGGATCCTTCTCCTCCCGCTGTCGGTCAGCATCGGCGAGAACTACCAATCAGTGAGTGTCGATCCCAACTCCGGCGCGGTTGTCGTCCACGACGGTACGGTCGGGAACCGCACCACGGTGGACGCGTGCGGGACTCTGGTCGACGGGTGGAAGGTGACGTCGCGCGAGTACTTCATCAACTCGGCGGGCGCGGCGACCGTGGCGGAGTACGACTACATCATTGCGACGGAGCTCGGCGGCATCCTGGTCTACGAGCACACGTTGCCCCCCGACCTCACCAATGTCCCGGTGCCGACACCGCCGGTGATCCCGGGCAATCCGTTGCCGAACCTCCCACCGATCCCGACGACGATCCCGCCGTTGCCCGTCGACTTGCCAACCACGAAGGACAACGTCGAGTTCTCGATAGCCCACGTGACTCCAAAGGCCACGCCGTAGTGATGCGCCGCTGATGCTCGCTCGCCTCGCGCCTGGCAACGCACGCGCTCGCCGCGCCCTGCTGTGGGTCGCGGTGTTCGCCGCGCTGCTGTTGTTCACGCAGGTGCTCCTCCCGGGCGACAGTCGGCCCGGCCGAGGCGTGCCCATGGC
Source organism: Acidimicrobiales bacterium (assembly GCA_035649535.1). Classification (GTDB taxonomy): domain Bacteria; phylum Actinomycetota; class Acidimicrobiia; order Acidimicrobiales; family JACDEA01; genus JACDEA01. The sequence continues at coordinate 19,667 of DASRJI010000127.1, forward strand.
GATCGTCTTCCAGGGCGTGCTTTCCGGGCTCATGAACGCGATGATCGCCGCCGGTCTGATCCTGGTGTACCGGGCGAGTCGCATCATCAACTTCGCTCAGAGCGTCATCGGCGTGGTCGCGTCGGTGTTCGTCGGGCTCATGACGGCGTACAACCCGGGCTTCCCGTTTCCGCTCACCCTGCTCATCGGGCTGGCTGCGGCCGGCGCCGTCGGTGCCACCATCGAGTTGGTGTTCGGCCGCCGCTTCGCCCGGGCGCCGCGTCTGGTCCTCACCGTGGTCACCATCGCGGGCGGGTCATTTCTGACGCTGATCACAACGAGCTTCGTCACCCGCTTGCCCGTGTTCCCGAAGATGAGCGAGCGCTCGTCGTTCGACCTCGACCTCGAACGCTTGCATCGGCTCCTGCCGTTCTCCGGGCTCCAGTTCCACATCGGATCGAGCCGCCAGGCGTTCGGTTTCCCCGAGATCCTCGCCATCGAGATCGCCGTCGTTGGGTTGATCGGCCTCGGCGTGTTCTTCAACTTCACGCGCGCCGGCATGGCTGTTCGCGCGTCGGCCGAGAACGCCGAGCGCGCCGCGTTGCTCGGCATCGGTGTCGGCGCGCTCTCAACCTTGGTCTGGGCGATCGCCGGCGTCCTCTCTGGCGCCGGGCTGATCGCGGACTCGCTGATGGGCGACCCGGTAGGCCTCACAGGTGGCAACGTGGCCCTGCTGATCCCGATCGCGGCGGCGGTGGTGAGCCGCTTCCGCAGCATCCCAGCCGCGGTGGGCGTATGTGTGGTGATCGCGGTCGGGTCGGTGGCGACGAGTTACACCTATCCGGACTCGAACGCCACGATCAGCCTCGCCGTATTCGCGGTGCTTGCTCTGGCGCTGCTTCTCCAGCGTCGCGACCTCTTCCGCGAGCAGCAAGGCGAGGAGTCGTCCTGGCAGGCGACGAAGGAGCCGCGGCCGGTACCGGCGGAGATGCGTGGGATTCCCGCGTTGCGATGGGGACGGATCGCCATCGTCGCCGTCGTCGCCTTGGCGGTCGCCGGCTTGCCGTTCCTGACCGCGGTCCGGATCCAGGTGCTGCTCAGCACGATCGTGTTGACCTCGATCGCCGGGTTGTCCTTGGTCGTTCTGGTCGGGTGGGCCGGCCAGGTCAGCCTCGGACAGTTCGCGTTTGTCGGCGTCGGCGCGGCCGTTGGCGGGTCGCTCGCGGTGAACCTGCACTGGTCGTTCTGGCTTGCCGTGCCGGCAGGCACGGTTGCCGCCGGCGTCGTGGCCGGGCTGGTCGGCATACCCGCGCTGCGGGTGCGCGGCCTCTACCTCGCGGTAGCGACGTTCGCGTTTGCCATCGCGGTGCAAGAGATGTTCAGTAGCCCGCGGTACTTGCGGAACCATCTGCCGCGGCAGGTCCCGCGGCCGAGCCTGTTCTTTCTCGACTTCGACGACGAGCGCAGCATGTATTTCCTCTGCCTCGTCGCCCTAGCCGTCTCGATCGTCCTCGTCATCAACCTGCGGCGCAGCCGGTTCGGCCGGCTCCTCATCGCGGCGCGCGAGAACGAGGCCAACGTCCAGTCCTTCGGTGTCAGTCTCGTCCGCCTGAAGGTGATGGCGTTCGTGGTATCCGGCGGGCTGGCCGGATTCGCCGGCGCCATCTTCGCCTTCCAACAGCGATCCGTTGGCGCCGACTCGTTCAACATCGACCGCAGCCTCGCGTTGTTCCTCAACACGATCGTCGGCGGTGTGAGTTCGCCGGTGGGCGCGTTGCTCGGCTCGGTCTATGCCAACGCCGGGCAGTACTTCTTTGCCAACAACCTGGTGTGGGGCTTCGTGGTCGGTCTCTTGCCGCTCGCGATCCTCTACATCGAGCCGGGTGGGCTCATTGCAGTCCTCAACTCGGTGCGCGATGCGTGGCTGCGAATCGTCGCCCAACGACGTCAGCTCGTGGTGCCGAGCCTGTTCGCGGATTACGACCCGGAGGTGTTGGCGCGGCGCTTGATCCCGTTGGCGCCGCCTTCAGCCGGTCAGGGCCTCGCAGCATTGCCGTCGCGCCGCCGGTTCCGGCTCCGGTCGACGGTGCATCAGCCACAGACCGTCGTCGCCGAGCCGGTCCAGCAACGAGCGAGCCGCGAGCTGGCCGCCATCGTCGCGGTCAGCGACTCGGATGGCGGCGACGCCGGGACGGAAGGTAGGTCGTGAGCATCGTCGACGACGTCGAGGCCAATGCCGCCGACGGGCACATGCCCGTCGAGCCGATCATGCCGGACAGCATTCCCGAGGACAGCCGCCGCGGCGGCCGCGGGCGCCGCGCCGCGCGCCGGTTCGTCGCCGACCTCAAGGCATTCGGCCAGCTCCGCTCCACGCCCTACGGACTGGCGCCGGCGATCATCTTCGCCTCGGTGGGCTTCTTCCAGACGCTGGAGAGCGCGGCGTTCTCGGTAGCCGCACCGGACATCGTCCGCGAACTGAACATCAACATCCCGGCGATTATCGACATCTCGGTCATCATCAGCGTGCTGAGCATCGTTGCTGCCCTACCGCTGGGCTGGTGGGCCGACCGCCACCGGCGCGTTCCTCTGTTCGCGATCGGCACGACGATCTCCGGGTTGATGGCCGGGGTCAGCTCCCGCGCCCGCGGCACGGTGAGCCTGGGCATCCCTCGCGTCGTCGACGACGTGAGTAACACAGCGGCCGACGTGCCGAGCTTCTCGTTGCTCGCCGACTACTACCCGCCCGAAGCACGGGGCCGTGTGTACGCCTTCCTCGGAACCCTCGGTCGTGGCGGCACGATCTTGGCCATCATCATCGGCGCCCCGATGGTGCAGTACTGGGGCTTCCGCACGACCTTCGCCATCCTCGGCGTACCGATCGCCCTGACGGGCATTTTCGCCGGTGTCAGATTGCGCGAGCCGGTACGCGGGTACTTCGAGCGCCGGGCCGCGGGCGCGACCGAAGAGGCAGCCGAGGTCGAGGACGAGAAGCAGTCCTTTGGCGAAGGCTGGCGCACCACGTTCGCGGTCGCCACGCTGCGCAGGTTCTTCGTGGCCGACCTGGTCCGCGCAATGGGCACCACGATTGTTGGTGTCCTGTTCCCGTTCTACCTGGCCGAGAAGTACGGCCTGAGCGCCCTCGAACGCGGGTACATCCTCATCCCGAGCCTGGTGATCGCCCTCTACGGCGGCGTGCTGGGCGGCGGCCTGGTCGACCGCTTCAGCGCGCGCAACCCGGGCCGGCTGTTGACGATCTACGGCGTGTTCGACCTCGTCGGCGCCGTTGGTCTCCTGGGCTACGCCATAAAGCCGCCGCTGATCGTGGTCGTGGTCTTCAGCTGTGTCGTTGCGTTCGGTGGCGCGCTCGTCGGCCCCGCCGCCAAGGCGATCTATTCGCAGGTGATCCCCCCGGCGATCCGCACGCAGGGCATCCAGATCACCGACCTGGCCGTAATTCCCGGCGCGATCATCGGGCTACAGATCGGCAAATTGGTTTTCGGCAACTACGGCTACCAAGCCGTGTTCTTGTTCGCCATCCCGTGGCAGGTCATCGCCGGCTTTCTCGCGATGAGCGCCGGCGCGCTCTTTGAGCCCGATCGTCGCAACCAGCTCGCCGCGTCGGTCGCCGCCGAAGACTGGCGGCGAGCCAAGGAGTCGGGCGACACCCGCCTGCTTGTGTGCCGCAGCGTCGACGTCGCGTTCGACGGCGTGCAGGTCCTGTTCGACGTCGACTTCGACGTCAACGAAGGCGAGCTCATCGCGTTGCTCGGGACCAACGGCGCCGGGAAGTCCACGCTGCTGCGCGCTATCAGCGGATCCCACGAAGCGTCCGGCGGCGCCATCGTCTTCGACGGACGCGACATCACCCACATGCCGCCGCACGAAGTGGCCGGGCGCGGCGTCGTCCACATGCCGGGCGGGCGCGGCGTGTTCCCCGGCCTGACGGTTCGCGACAACCTGCTCCTCGGCAACTGGCTGGGAGAAGATGAGGATCTTCGAGCTCGCATCGACGAGGTACTCGAGATGTTCCCGATCCTTCGCGACCGGATCGACGCCAGCGCGGGCGCCCTGTCGGGCGGCGAGCAGCAGATGCTGTCGCTGGCGCAGGCGTTCCTCATGAGGCCCAAGCTGCTGATGATCGACGAGCTCACACTCGGCCTTTCGCCCGCCGTCGTGCGCGAGCTGCTGGAGATCGTCAAGGAGCTGCATCGTCGCGGCACGACGATCATCGTCGTCGAGCAGTCGGTGAACGTCGCGCTGAACCTGGCCGAGAAGGCGATCTTCATGGAGAAGGGCGAGGTCAAGTTCTTCGGCCGCACCGCCGACCTGCTTACCCGACCCGACATCCTGCGGGCCGTTTATGTCAAGGGCACCGGCGCCCTGACGTCCGGCGCGCCGGCCGGGGCGCGCGGCGCTGACCGCGAGCGAACACGCGTCGCCCGCGCCGAGGGCCGTTCCCTCCTTTCGGTCGAGGGCGTCACCAAGCGGTATGGCGGCATCGTCGCGGTCGACGATGTCAGTCTCGATCTGGCCGACGGCGAAGTGCTCGGCATCATCGGCCCGAACGGGTCGGGCAAGACCACGTTGTTCGATGTGATCAGCGGCTTCCAGCGCGCCGACGCGGGCACCGTCCGTCTCGGCGGCCGCGACATCACGAACCTGTCGCCCGAGCGGCGCGTTCGGGAGGGCATGGTCCGCCGTTTTCAGGACGCCAAGCTGTTCCCGTCGCTCACCGTGTTCGAGACCCTGCTTGTGGCTCTTGAGGAACGCATGGAAGTCAAGAGCACCGCGCTGCACGCGATTGGTCTGCGGCCGGCCCGGCGCGCCGAGCGGCGTCTCCGTCTTCGTGCCGAGCGCCTCGTCGAGCTCCTCGGGCTGGGCGCGTACCGCGACAAGTTTGTGTCCGAGCTTTCGACCGGGTTGCGGCGCATCGTGGACCTGGCCTGCGTGCTGGCGACCGAACCCAAGGTGCTGCTGCTCGACGAGCCGTCGTCGGGCGTCGCCCAGGCCGAGGCCGAGGGCCTCGCGCCGCTACTCCGGCGGGTGCGTTATGAGACCGGATGCAGCATCCTGCTGATCGAACACGACATGCCGCTCGTCTCGGCCGTCGCCGACGAACTGATGGCACTCGAACAGGGACGCGTATTGCTGCGCGGTACCCCAGACGCCGTACTCAACGACGAGCGCGTGATCGAGTCCTACCTCGGCGATTCGGAAGCGGCAGTCCGCCGGTCGGGGCGGCTGTCATGACCCGCATGCGCGTTGTGCTCGCGGCGCTCACGGTGGCTCTCATCGCCACCGGATGCAGCAGCAACAACAAGGTGGGCGACGACAGTCTGCTCAACGTCAAGGACCAGGTGAATCCGCAGCTCGGCAAGGCGACGACGACGATCGCGTCCACCGAGACCTCGGTCGCCCTCGCCATCAAATCGACCACGACATTGCCGCCCACGACGGTCCCGCGCAACGAAGTCCTGATCTCGATCAACGGCGACAGCTCGGGGGCCGAGGCGCAGTTCACGCCGAACCAGGCTCCGACCTACGCGGGTGAACCCGTCCGGTGGGTCAACCACGACACGAAGGTGCGGTGGATCAAGTTCACCGAGGGCTCCCGCGCTCGCGAGCGGTCGCCTGACATCGCGCCGGGCCAGTCGTGGGCGATCAGTTTCGCGGTGCCCGGGAAAGTTCGGTACGAGGACGGTACGCGCCCGTACGCGGTTGGCTACATCACGGTCGTGGCGAAGTGAAGCGAGGCGCCGCAGCCCTCGTGGCGCTGATCGCGGTGTTCGGCGGCGCATGCGGCGGATCCAAAGCGGCGGTCGGCGTATCCGGTGAAGACATCAAACCGATCGCCGCCTCGAAGCTCCCGGCCACGCTCCTCGGTCTTGAAGTCCACGAAGAGGACATGAAGAGCACGATCGCCCAGACCGAGGACTCATACGTCGACGCGGTCAGTCTTTTCAGTCTTCGCGGCGATAACCTGGTGCAAGCGACGCTACAGGTCAGTCATCTCACCAAGGCCTTCGATTACCGCAGTGCGCGGCAGCGGGCCAACCTGGCCGACAAGATCGGCGGGGCCCGGGCGACGACGTACCGCGTAGGCCGCACCACGGTGTACGTGACCCAGGGCCTGCGGCAAAGGATCTCCGTCTGGTTCTCCGGACGTACCCTGCTCGTTCTCTCGGCCCGCGACGACCTGGCCAAGCCGCGCGGCCTCTTGCGCGCCGTCGTCGACCTCAACCTATGAGGCGCCGCGCCGTTGGGCTCCTGCTCGTGCTCACCGCGATCGCGTTGACGACGACGGCGTGCCGGCGCGAGCGCGATCAGAAGCTGGACGTCCGCGCCGCCATTGACCGCACCGAGCGGGTCGCGCACCGCTTCGCCTACATCGACACGGTCGGCCGCATCAAGACACAAGTCGCCGGTGTCGTGGAGGATGACTTCCGCTACAAGGCCCGCCTCACGGTCAACGGACTTCCCGTCGAAGACGAGGTCGTGAGCGACGACGCCCTTGCGGTCCGGTTCCTCGAGCCCGGCGCGCTCCCGGGCTTCCTCAACGTCGACAACGCAACCGCGGCCAGCGCGGCGGCGGGTCGTTCGGCCCCGCAGGTCGCCCTCGCCGGCCTGAGCACCAAGCGCTGGGTGCTCGACCCGGTCGGCGCGCCCCAGCTGGCGGCGCTGGCGACCGAGAAGCGGGTGCCCGGCGAGGATCCCGTCTTCGACGCGCTCACCGCGTTGCAGTACATACGCGACGCGGCCGATCGGGGGGATTACATCAGGAAGTACAGCAAGGACGCGATCGATCCTGTGTACCGCTCGACGGAGGACCCGTTCCCGCCGCCGCCGGAAGGTCAGATCCGGTACGACGTCAAGCCGCCGCGCCTGCCGCGGTCGAACGCCGGACCGTCGAACCAGGCAACCCCGGAGACCGCGAACTTTCGCAAGCTCGTGATCTACGTCAAGGACGGCCTGGTGGTCGAAGCTCGCGAGCAGATCGACGTGGCGAGCAAGCTCGACGACCTCATCTCGGAGTTCAAGTTGCCCCACACGACGACCGTCGAACAGGCGGTGGCGGCCATCAACGCGGTGCGGCGCGGGCAGGGTAACGACACGATCCGGGTGCGGAAGCTCGTCCTCCGCATTCAGGGCATCGGCACGACGCAGAAGGTCGAACTGCCCGCCGAGTCGGTGAATGGCGACCTTCGCGTCCTGAAACATCGCGGCCGCCAGGGTGCGCCTGGTGCGCGGCAGCCGAGCGCCTGACGCCCGGCGTCGTCGCGCCGGCGCAATGGCCGTTGTCGCGGCGCTCTTGGGCGGCGCGTGCCACCAGGACACACCCGGCACGAGCGCGCCCGTAGTCCTCGACGGTCGACCGCGGTTCGCCGACGCCGAGGGTGTCCTGCGCCATGCCAGCCCGTCGCGCATCACGATCGACAAGCGGTCCTACGGGGTCGCTCGCGACATCGAGGCGTTCTCGCCGCTGACACAAAAGCCCGTGAGCCTGAACGGCCGGCTGAATCAGTACGTACAGGCCGGCCTCAACCGCGGCAAGGTGGTCTGGCTGGCGGTCTACGGCGCGGTGGTTACCTTGCCGGGACGACGCCCGGTCGCGTTTCACATCGGAACCGTCGTGCGCGTAGAGCACGACAACGCGATCTTCGCCGACGGCTCAGTGCTGCGATTGGAGCGGGGCGTCGCGGTGCCGACGCTGCCGGCATCGCTCCGGGCCGAGATCGACCCCGGCCGTCATCGGGTGCGAGCGCTGGTTGCCTCCGCGGTCTGAATCTGCTGACGCCCGCTAGCCCGACCGCGCCGCGCGGTGACCACGATTCGCACGACGGTGCCATCGCCGTCACGTTGCGCTCGTACATCGGTGATCGCCCGGGCCGACACAACGCGCAGCCGCTGGCTCGGGTGGCGATTGCCGACGGCGAGGAGGTCGTTCAGCAACCCGGCGAGCCGCATCTTGGCGGCGACGCCGAGGATCACCGCGGCGGGTTGCAGGTCGGGTAGCCGTAGCTCCTCCTCGACGCGGGGGCAGTGGGGGCGGCACGACGAATGCCCCGACCGCTTCACCGAGGCGACCAGGGCGAAGTCGGGCCGGATCGCCCGGCTCAACGAGGCGACACGCGACCCACTCAGCGGTGCGTGGTCGACGAGCCACGCGGTGCTCGTCAGCGCCAGGATCAGTGCGCTCGCGAGCCACATCCACCGGCCGGGATCGTCCGCGGGCAGCCGACGGAGAACGAGGATGGTTGCCCCGCCAATCAGCGCGACCGCCACGATGAGCCAACCGGCGCGGAACCCGGCGACGCCGGTGGCGTGAAGAGCGACACTCGCCGCAGCGAGGTAAACGACGGCAGGAATGAATCGGTGAACGCTGGTGACCATGCGGCTTTGGCACTATGGCACCCATGCGAAAGCTGGTGGTGCTTCTCGCCGCGCTCTGTCTGGCGTCCTCGTGCGGCTCTGGGGGCGGTGCCAACGCGGCCAAGGACAAGAAGGACGGGCAGTACGGCTCCGACTTCCTGACCGAGGACAAGGCAACGGTGCCCCCGCCGTCGACCACGGCCCCCGCCCGCCCGACGACCACGGCCAGGCACACGAGCCCAACCCTCGGCCGCACCCCCAAGGTCGGCGCCGGTCCGAGTTCGAGCAATCCGTATTCGGCCGCCGACAAGCAGGTGGGCTTCCTCGCCGGCCTCGTGTTGCAACCCGCGCCGGCCAAGAAGGTCGTGATCGAGATCCAGGCCCAAGACGGCGTCGGGCCCCGTCCGGCCGCGCTCGCTCACGTCGTCGCCATACTCAAGCGGGTCACCGGCGGCAAGACCATCGAGACGCCGCGGGTAGCCCTGCCGGCCGGGCCGACCACGTGGAACTACGACCAACTCGCCGACTACGCCGACCGGTTCGGCAAGGCGAAGTCGGGTGGCGACACGGTCGTCATCAAGGCCCAATGGGTCCACGGCAGCGCGCCGAGCGCCGGCACGCTCGGCGGGGCCCATCGCGCCGACCTCCTCACGATGTTCGCTGACCGGTACAAGGACCACGAGGGTCTCGCGGTGACGGTCGACGACCTCGAAACCGCGATAATCACTCACGAGTTCGGCCACATGCTCGGTCTCGTCGATCTCTGGCTCAATACCGGCCGCGGCGACTACAAGAGCGACCCGGCACCCGGGGGCCATCACTCGCCCAACAAGCGCTCGGTGATGTACTACGCGGTGGAGACGAGCGACCTGGCGATCGTGTTCAGCGGCGGCAAGCCGCCAACCGAATTCGACGCCGACGACGAAGCAGACCTCGCCGCGATCAGAGCCGGGGCCGCGTACGGCTCCAAACGCTGATCAGCGCGCTTTGTCGAGGAAGGTCTTCTCGTCGACGATGACGCGGGTGATCTTGCCCGCGGCGACCAGCCCCGAGGCGTCGGTCACCGACACTGTGAACAGCAGCCGGCGCCCTTCCACGCGTTCCAACGTCGCCTCGGCGCGAACCTCGCTGCCGACGGCGACGGCGGCAACGTGCTTGAGCTGCACTTCAGTTCCGACCGTCGTCTGACCCGGTTCGAGGTCGCCCTCGATCGCCTGGCAGGTGGCGTCCTCGCACAGGGCGACGACGCGCGGCGTGGCGAGCACCGCCACCGTCCCTGACCGCAGCGCGATCGCGGTGTCGTCGTCGGTGACGACATGGGTAACGACGGCGCTGGCCACGGGGGCGTACGTTACGGCGCCGCCAGGGCCAGCGTGACCGTCGCCGCGGCCAGCGCGGCGGCGACGCCTGGCGCATCGACCGCCTCGATGGCGACGATCACCGCCCGCTCGTCGACGCCAACGACGCGTGCGCCGTGGGCGACCACCGTCGTTGCCGCGTCCTCCGGTGTCGTCGCCAGCACGTCGACCGCGTCGCCCACCTCGAGCGGCGGCGTCCCCGGCCCGGTCGGTACGGCCAGCGCCCGCTCGCGGTCGAACAGCAGCGCGGCCACGCCGCGGAGGCCGTCCGGCGCCAGTTTGACCGCCAGCAGCACCTCGCCCCGCACGATCGGGACGACGACGGTCCGCCCGAGCGGGCGGGTCGCGACCGGGCCGGAGGGCAGGAATTGGCGCGGCACGGCTCGGGTCGTGAGATCGCCGGCGCGCACGACCGAACCGATTCGCAGCGAGCGCGTCGCGACCGGCACGCGGCGCAGCCCGCCGTATCGGGCGGCGGCCGCCTCCGCGTCGTGCAGGCGGCCGGCGACGAATACGCCGGTGGCCGCGGCCAGCGTGCCGGCCAACAACCAGTAGGTGAACCCCGAGCGGCGCCAGCGGCGTCGGAGGCGACGCATGCTTCCTCCCGGTCGGAACCAACGATCGGGGAGTGGCTCTCCGAGGTTAGGACTCGGGGACCGTCGGCGAAAGGGTCGCGCACGCGCACTGACGCGGCAGCGCGGCGATCCGCGGGATGGCGCGCCTGAGCACCTGCCGGGTGCGCTCCACGTTGGCCTCCAACACCGCGAACACCGCGTCCATGGTCACCGACTCCATTGCCACATGGCGCGCCTCCGGCGCGACGACCCCCTCAACTCCGGTGTCGTAATCGGTGACGAGCGCGAGCCCCGCGTAACAAATGCCGAGTTCGCGGGCGAGGAAGGCCTCGGGATACTGCGTCATGTTGACGACGTCCCACCCTTGCGAACGAAACCAGCGCGACTCGGCGCGGGTCGAGAACCGCGGCCCTTGAATGACGACGACGGTCCCGCCCTCGTGGGCCACGACACCGGCGTCGGCCGCCGCCGCGATCAATGGCGCGCCGAGCTCCGGGCAGTACGGATCGGCGAACGGCACGTGGACGGGCACCGGCCCGTCGAAGAACGTGTCGCCCCGCCCCCAGGTGCGGTCGACGAGTTGATCCAGGACGACCATCTCGCCCGGATGGCGATCGGGCCGCAGCGAACCGACCGCACACGGCCCGACCAGCCACCGCACGCCGACCTCGCGCATGGCCCACGCATTGGCGCGCCAGTTCACTTTGTGCGGCGGCAGCTCGTGCTTCACCCCATGGCGGGCGAGGAAGGCGACGGCCACCCCGTCGATACCGCCGATGGCCACCGGCGCCGACGGCGGTCCGTAGGGCGTGTCGATGACGGCGTGCTGCACGTCGTCGAGGAATTCGTAGAAACCAGACCCGCCGAACACGCCGACGTCGGCCGTCGGCCGCGGGGTCACGAAGCGGCGGCCGCCGGCTTCTCCGACTTCTTGCTGTCGGACTTCTTGGTGTCCGTCTTCTTCGTGTCGCTCTTGGCGTCGGACTTCGTGTCGCTCTTGGTCTCGGTCGACGACAACGACGAGGACGATGCTGTAGTGCTCGCGCTCTCGGACTTGCCGGCCGGGCGGCTGTCGGTCTTGTAGAACCCGCTGCCCTTGAAGACGATGCCGACATTGCCGAACACCTTGCGGAGGGCGCCGCCGCAGTTGGGGCACTTGGTGAGCGGGTCGTCCTTGAACGACTGCACGACTTCAAGATGCTCAGCGCACTTCTTGCATGCGTACTCGTACGTGGGCATCGACGCCGGGTCCTCCTGGGGACGCTCTGGCACTCAAAGCGGTCGAGTGCCAGTGTACCCAAGGTGAGCGTTCGAGCGGCCTGCCTCATCGCCGCCTACCTGGTCGGGTCGTTCCCGACCGCGCTCCTCGTTGGCGGACGCCGCGGTCACGATCCGACCGCCGAGGGGTCGGGCAATCCCGGCGCGACCAACGTGTACCGCATCATGGGCCGGCGCGCCGGCGCCCTCGTTCTGTGTGGTGACGTCGTGAAAGGCGTCGCCGCCGCGCTCGCCGGCGCCGCCGTGTTCGGGCGGGCCGGGTTGCTGGCGTGCGGCGGCCTCGCCGTGATCGGACACTGCTTTCCGGTGGGCCGCTGGCGCCACGGCGGCAAGGGCGTGGCGACCGCCGCCGGGGTCGCCGTCATCGCCTTCCCGGCAGTCGCCGCGTTGGCGCTGGCGGTGTGGTTCGCCGTATTCCTCCCACGTCGCAAGGCGTCAGCCGCGTCGATGGCCGCCATCGTCGTCGTGCCGGTCGGCGCCGCGGTGACCGGCCGGCCCGGCTGGGAGATCGCGACATCGGCCGCCATCGCCGGCGTCGTCGTGCTGCGTCATCGGTCGAACGTCGGCCGCCTTCTTCGTGGGCAGGAGGAGTCGCTGCCCTCGCGCCCACACCGGCGAGCAAGCTAGAAACACAACCGATGACGGTGCAAAAGGCGGTGATACCGGCAGCCGGGCTCGGGACGCGGTTCCTGCCCGCAACCAAGGCGCAGTCCAAGGAGATGCTGCCGATCGTCGACACGCCGGCGATCCAGTTCGTGGTCGAGGAGGCCGTGCGCGCCGGCTTGCACGACATCCTCATGATCACCGGGCGCGGCAAGCGAGCGTTGGAGGACCACTTCGATCGCAGCTTCGAGCTCGAGCACTACCTCGAGGCGGCCGGCAAGCTCGAGCAACTCGCCGAGGTACGCCGCATCGCCGAGATGGCCGACATCCACTACGTCCGCCAGGGCGAGCCGCTCGGCCTGGGACACGCGGTCGGCGTCGCCCGCGAGCACGTGGGGAACTCGCCGTTCGCCGTAATGCTCCCCGACGACGTCATGCGCGAGGACTCCGACGTGCTGACGCGGATGTTGGCGGCGTACGGGGAGTACGGCGCCTCGATCATCGCGTTGAAGGAGGTGCCGCGGACCGAAACGGCGCTGTACGGGTGCGTGCAGCCCGAGGAGGTCGCGCCGGGCATCGTCCGCATCGTCGACATCGTGGAGAAGCCGCATCCCGACGAGGCGCCGTCGACCCTGGCGGTGATGGGCCGCTACGTGTTTACGCCCGGCATCTTCGACGCGCTCGAACGGGTCACACCCGGACGGGGCGGCGAGATCCAGCTCACCGATGCCATCGCGATCCTCGACAAGGAGCAGCCGGTGTACGGCTTCGTGTTCGAGAAGGGCCGTTTCGACATCGGCAACAAGCTCGACTACCTCCGCGCCACCGTCGAGCTGGCGCTGGAGCGGCCCGATCTCGGGCCCGCGTTCCGCGACTTTCTCGCCGAGGTCGCGAGGCGCGAGAGACTGGTGTGAGTGGCCCTAGTTGATCCGTTCGGGCGCGTCGTCCGCGACCTCCGAATATCGATAACCGACCGGTGCGACTTCCGGTGCACGTATTGCATGCCCGCCGACGGCTTGCAGTGGCTGCCGCGCGACGAGGTCCTGACGTTCGAGGAGATCACCCGCGTAGCCCGGCTCTGCGTCACCCGGCTCGGTTTTGACGCGATCCGGCTGACCGGTGGCGAGCCCACGCTGCGCCGCGGCCTCGTCGACTTGGTTGCCATGCTCGAGCCGCTCGGCGTCGACCTGGCGATGACGACGAACGGCGCGTCGCTCGACCGGCTCGCGGCGCCGCTACGCGCCGCCGGCCTGGGCCGCATCAACATCTCGTGTGACTCGCTGCGCGCCGACCGGTTCCTCGCCCTGACGCGCCGCGACGCGCTCGACAAGGTGCTGGCCGGCATCGATGCGGCGCTGGCCGCCGGGTTCGACCCCGTGAAGGTCAACGTCGTGTTGATGCGGGGCGTCAACGACGACGAGGTGGTCGACTTCGCCGGCTTCGGACGCGAGAAGGGCGTCCAGCTGCGCTTCATCGAGTTCATGCCGCTCGACGCTGACGGCGGTTGGTCTCGCGACCAGGTGGTGTCGGCCGACGAAACAGTGGCCGCCATCGATGCCGTGTACCCGCTCGAGGGGTTCGCCCACGACGTCGAGCCCGCCACCCGGTATCGCTACCTCGACGGTCGGGGCGAGATCGGCGTGGTGCCGTCGGTTACCCGCCCGTTCTGCGGCGACTGCGACCGGATCCGAGTCACCGCCGACGGCCAGTTCCGATCGTGCCTCTTCGCCCTCGACGAGCACGACGTGCGGTCTGTACTGCGTGGTGGCGGCAGCGATGACGACGTCGTCGCGGTCATCGAGCGGGCTGTCGGCCTCAAGTGGGCCGGCCATCGGATCGGTCAGACGACGTTCATCCGTCCGGCTCGGTCGATGTCACAAATTGGCGGCTAGGTAGACTGACGCGATGCCGGATCGCGGCCTCACCCATCTCGACCCACTTGGCCGCGCCCGGATGGTCGACGTCACCCCGAAAGAGCCGACTCACCGCCGCGCCCAGGCGCGCTGCAAGGTGTTCATGAAGCCGGAGACCACGGCCATGGTCGCTAGCAACGCGGTGACCAAGGGCGACGTCCTAGCCGTCGCTCGCGTCGCTGGAATCCAGGCCGCCAAGCAGACACCGGGTCTGATTCCCCTGTGTCATCAGCTCACGGTCGGCTCGATCTACGTCAACTTCAACATCGGCGATGACCACATCGAGATCGAGGCCCAGGTCGAAACCGTCGACCGCACCGGTGTCGAGATGGAGGCGATGACCGCGTGTGCGGTCGCCGCCCTGACCATCTACGACATGTGCAAGTCCACCGATCGCACGATGAAGGTCGGCGATCTGGCCCTGTGGGAGAAGACCGGGGGCCGTTCCGGCGTGTGGCGCCGGCCCCCCGAAGAGGCCTGACAGCAGGCTTACAGGGGCCTGACCAGCCCCCCTTGACGCCGGGGTTCACTGACTGCTAACTTTTGCAAGCAAGGCGTTGACCAGACCCGGAGGGCGTAGTAGCAAGGGTCCACCTCTTGGGCGGAGGGATCCGTTACGGTCCCCTAGATCAAAGGCAGGTCGAGGAGTTTTGACATACGTGGTTCTGTTGATCCTCGCCGTTATCTGGGCTGCAGTACTCATACCGCCTCGGCTCCGAGCTAGAGCCGAAGGCCGACCCGCCGACTCTATCGGCGCCTTTCGCCGACACCTCGGCGTCCTCCAGCGCACCGGCCCGCACGCGCTGCTGCCCCAGGCCATTAATCCGGCCTACGGCACCATTCCGATTCGTCCGGCACCCGCCGCGTCGCCGCTTTGGAGCGCGACCGCGATGGCCGAGTCCCGCCGCCGGCAGACCCAAGCCCGTCGCCGTGAGGTGTTCATGGGTCTCGTGATCTCGATGGGTGCGACGTTCGTTCTCGGTATCCCGCACGGCATGCGCGTCTTCTGGGCGCTGCATCTCGTCCTCGACCTCTTGTTCGCCGGGTACGTCGCACTCCTCGTGCACCTGCGCAACCTGGCAACCGAGCGCACCACCAAAGTGCGCTACCTCCGACCGGCCGGCCCCATGGTCGAGCCGGCCCTCGCCCTGCGCCGCTCCGTCAACTAGCGCAGCACCGCACCGGCGCCGCACCGGCCCATGTGTCGGTGTCAGGTTGCGGTTTCCGTAGCTTTCGCACCGACACGTCAGCGGTAGTCTGAACGCCCCGCACGGGGGTGTAGCTCAGCTGGCAGAGCGCTACGTTCGCAACGTAGAAGTCGGCGGTTCGAATCCGCTCACCTCCACTCGGTCTCCCTGCGTCAGCGGCGTTTGCGGCGGGCCATGTAGTCGTCGGCCAGTTTGGGCGGCGCCATGGCGAGCCAGCCGTCGACGATCGCCTCGCGCAGCACGCGCTTGCCGACCGACTTGAGCTGGATGAGGACAGCCGCGTAGCCGTCGAAGTGCGAGATCGTGAACACGCCCTTGGCCCCGGCGGCGAGAACCGCCTCCTTCTCGCCGAGATCGGCAACGCGAACGGCGACGATCGGCCCGTCGGGTGGCGTCTCGGTGCCGAATCGCTTGATGTCCGCCTTGCTGAACGGCCGCTCCCACGCGAAGAACTTGCCGGCGACCAGCCACGTGCGGTTGCCGTGCCGCTCGGTCTCGGTGACCTCGGGCAAGTCGAGCGCCATCGTCGCCACCTCGTCCATGCTCGCCATGCGCAATCGTCTGCTCTCTCAGGCGGGCGGTACCGAGGCGAGCTGGTCGGCGATCACGGTCGCGTCCTCCGCGTCGGTCTCCGCGGCCAGTGCTGCCTCGGCGGCGGCGACGTGCTCGGCGCGCGCCGCCGCGTCACCCGCCGCCGCGTGGGCGCGGGCCATTCCTTCGTGTACGGACGCGAGCCGCCAGCCCGTGAAGCCGGCGGCGATCGCACCGTCGAGCGCACGCGTTGCGAACCGCAATGACAGCGCGGCGTCGCCCACCAACGCGAGGACGTGGGCGACCTGCCAGTCCCCGGTGATCACCTGTGGCGGCCCACCGATGCGTCCCCAATGCCAGCGCGAGGTCATGGCCGACAGCACCATCTCCGCGTCGTCGGCGGCTGACCGCGCCGGCTTTTCGATCAGAGCCCACGTGTGATTGAACAGTTCGGCGCCGAACTGGCGGTGGATCGCGTCGACATCGATCTTGTCGCCCATCGACACCATGTTGGCGTCCCTGCCTAGCGTCGTGCCGTGCGATTCGCGGTGACGCTGCCGGCCTTCGCCGAGTGGTCCGACCCGAGGACGGTCACGGCGATGGCCGCCGACGCCGAGGCAGCCGGATGGGATGCATTTTTCCTCTGGGATCACGTGAGTTGGAACCCGGCATGGGGTGGCACGCCGCCGATGGCCGACCCGTGGGTCTGCCTGGCCGCGGCGGCCACGGCCACGTCGCGCATGTCACTCGGAACGATGGTGACGCCGCTCCCGCGGCGGCGCCCGCACAAGGTGGCCCGTGAGGTTGTGACGCTCGATCACCTCTCGAGTGGACGCGTGATCCTCGGCGTCGGGTCGGGCGACGATTTCGAGTACGAAGCCTTCGGCGAGGACAGGCGCGATCGCGGCCGCAGGCTCGACGAGTCGCTGGCGATCCTGACGGCGCTGTTCAGCGGGGTGGCGGTCGACTTCGAGGGCGCGCACCACACGGTGCACAGCCCGCCGTCGTTGCCGGCGCCGGTGAACGGCGGCATCCCGATCTGGGTGGGCGGTCAGTGGCCCAACCCGGGGCCGTTCGCCCGCGCCAATCGCTACGACGGTGTGGTTCCGCGCAAGGCGAGCGCCGATGGCCTGCTCACGGTGGACGACTTCAGCGCCGTCCGCGCCGCGGTCGGCCGCAGCGACGACGACTTTGCGTACGTGGCGAGCGGGACGACCGAGTCACCGGCTGACACCGGCGCAGTTCGCGACTACGAAACGGCCGGTGCCAACTGGTGGCTCGAGTCGCTCCATCCGTGGGGCGGCCGCGCCGATGCGATGCGCGCTCGCCTACGCGCCGGCCCGCCCCGCGGCTAGATCAGCGGTTCGGGTGTGATGCTGAAGCCCGCGCTGAGGTGTGCGGTGTCGTTGAACCGGCGGACGATCCAGCGCTCGGGGGTGACGACGACGTGTGAGATCGACCCGTTGTCGGCGCCGAGGAACGCGAACGGCCGCGACGCGGTGGCCTGCGCCAGCACCTGACTGATCACGCCACCGTGGGTGAACACGGCGACGCACTGATCGGGATGACGCTGGGCGATGCGCACGATCGCCCCGTGAATGCGCGCCGCGAAGGCCTCGCTCGGTTCGGCACCGGGGATGACGTCCCACCGCTGCTCGGTGTACATCTGGATCGCGATCGGATGCCGTTCGGCCGAGTAGCGGCGGAGCTTCTCGCCCTCCCACTCGCCGAGGAACACTTCCCGCAGGTCCGCCTCGACCGCGGGCTGGATCCCGACGCGCGCGACGAGCGGTGCCGCGGTCTGCACGGTTCGCTTCAGCGACGTCACGTAGATCGCGGCGAGGTCCTCGCCCTCGAGCCGGTCGGCGACCTTCACGGCCTGGACCTCACCGACCGGGTCGAGCGGCGGATCGCCGTGGCCGTCGGCCAGCGGCACGTCCATCCCCTCGCGGAACGGCGCCGATTCGCCGTGACGGACGAGCAGGATCTCGGCCGCGCCGGGCGGACGGGTGAATCGCGCTTGGCGGTACTCCTTGGGCTCGGCCACGCGCTGGTTCAGGCGGGCTTCGTGGCGGTGATCTCGACGACGAACCAGAGCGCCTCGTTCGGTGCGATCGAGGGCGGCCGGCCCTCGGCGCCGTAGGCCTGATCGGCCGGAATGCCGAGCAGCCGCTGGCCGCCCACCTTCATCCCGGGCAGGCCATCGGTCCACCCCTTGATCACCTGGTTGAGCGCGAACGACGCGGGCTGGCCGCGGCTGTACGACGCGTCGAAGATCTTGCCGGTCGAGCACGACACACCGATGTAGTTCGCGGTCACCGTGTCGGTAGCGCCGACGACCGCGCCGGTTCCCTCCTTGAGGTCCTTCTTGATCAGCTGCGTTGGGGGCGGGCCCACCTCGACCGGCACGGCCGGCGCGCCGGCCGGCAGCGGGTCGGTCATGGCAACGCACGGCTTGCCCGCGGCCGACGGCAGCGCGGGGGCGGTCGTGGTCGTGCCTTCGGCGACCTTGCTCGTCGACTTCGTCGTGTCGAGCTTGGTCTTGTCGTCGCCGCCGCCTCGAGTCAGCACGATTCCGAACACGATGACGAGGACGGCGACGGCTCCGCCGCCGATCAGGATGACCCGCCGCCGCGCCGCCTTGCGCTTGGCATCACGCGCGGCGAGCGCCGCGGCGCGCTGGCGATTGACTCGTTGACGGTTTCGCTTCTTGCCGGACACGCCCGGGCAACGTACAGCACTCCCGGGCGGGATTAGACCGCGACCGCTGCCGCCTCGCGCTCGGCCCGACGCTCGGCCACGCGCCGGCCGGCTCGGCCGATGCGGTCGATGCGCTTCAGCACCGCGGCGCGGGCGACTTCGGCGTCGTCGTCGAGGCCGATCAGCGACTCGATTTGCCACTGGCGCAGGACGACGGGAACGAGGATCTGCTCGTAGTGCAGGAGCAGGTCGTAGATGCCGGCGCGCGCGATGGCCTGCGCGTGCTCTTCGAAGTTGACGATGCCGGTGCCCGGCATCTCGAACTCGCGGACCTGGCGCTCGATGGCGATGACAATCGCCGACGGGTCGATCTCGAGCGCCGCGCTCACGAGGTCCCGGTAGAAGAGGAAGTGAAGGTTCTCGTCGCTGGCGACGCGCGCCATGACGTCGTAGCCGACCTTGTCCTCGAGGAGCTTCCCGGTGTTGCGATGGGCGACGCGCGTCGCCAGTTCCTGCAACGCGACGTACACGAAACCGTCGGCCGGACTGGCCGGCTGCGGGACGAGCCCACCGGCGACCTGGTGCATGCGCGCCCGCTCGAGCCCGATCGGGTCAACGGCGCGCGTAACCGTGAGGTAGTCGCGGATGACGATCGAGTGGCGACCTTCCTCGGCCGTCCAGCGCCGCGACCATTCGCCCCACGCGCCATCGGCGCCGAAGACGCGGTCGATGGTGTGGAAGTAATACGGCAGGTTGTCTTCGGTGAGGAGGTTGACGAACAGCGCGCTGCGGACGCCGGGGGAGACGGGATATTCGTCGGCGTCCCACGTTTCGCCGGGCTCGAAATCGCGACCGCGCCCCCACGGCACAAGCTCATGCGGGAACCACTCCTTGGCGGTTGTCAGGTGCCGTTCGAGCAGGGCGGTGACTGTCGGCGTGAGCTCGCCGAGAAAGTCGGTGGCGGTCATGCCCACCAGCCTACCTACCAGTCGGTAGGTGCGGGCTGCGCTACACTCTCTTCCCTGCGCCGCACTTCGCGGCGGGGCCGTGACTCAGTTTCGAGTGGGCCCGTCCATTCTGACTGGAGTCTGTTGTCCCCCACCTTCGCCGATCTCGGCGTGCCTGCTGACCTGGTCACGCGCCTTGCCGCGCGTTCGATCATGAGCCCCTTCCCGATCCAAGCCGCCGTCCTCCCCGACGCGCTGGCTGGTCACGACATCTGCGGCCGCGCCCCCACCGGCTCGGGCAAGACCATCGCCTTCGGTCTCGCCATCGCGACCCGCGCAACCGGCGGCGCGTCGAAGCGCCCGCGCGCGCTCGTCCTTACGCCGACCCGCGAGCTCGCGCTCCAGGTCAGCACTGAACTGGCGGCGCTGACGCCCGACGGTCACAAGCGGGTGACTGCCGTGTACGGCGGCGCCGGTTACGAAGGCCAGCGCAAGGCACTGCGGCGCGGTGTGAACATCGTCGTTGCCACACCAGGTCGTCTCGAAGACCTCATCGCTCGGCACGACATCGTCCTCGACGACGTGGCCTACGTCGTGATCGACGAGGCCGACCGCATGGCCGACATGGGCTTCCTCCCCGCGGTCAAGCGCCTGCTCGACGCCACGCGCGCCGATCGCCAGACGTTGCTGTTCTCGGCGACGCTCGACGGCGACGTCGATGTCCTCATCAAGCGGTACCAGCGCGACCCGCGTCGTCACGTGGTCGAGACCGACGAGGCCGACGCACCGGTCGACCACTTGTTCTGGATGGCGCCGCGCAGCGATCGCGTTCAACTGACCGCCGACGCCGTCGACCGCCACGGGCGGGCGATCATCTTCTGCCGCACCCGTCACGGCGCCGACCGGCTGGCCAAGCAGCTCGGTATCAACGGGGTCAAGGCGGCCGCCATCCACGGCGACCGATCGCAGGCCCAGCGTGAACGCGCGCTCAGCGCGTTCAGCGACGGCAAGGTCCAGGCGCTCGTCGCCACCGACGTCGCCGCGCGCGGCATCCACGTCGACGCGGTGCCGTGCGTGGTGCACTTCGACCCGCCGGCCGATCGCAAGGACTACCTCCACCGCTCGGGCCGGACCGGCCGCGCCGGGGCGCCCGGAACCGTGATCACCATGGTCGGCGATGAGCACCGCAAGGCGGTCAAGACGCTCCAGCGCGAGCTGGGCCTGCGCCAGGGCCTCGACGCGCCGCCCGAGGCGGGCCCCCGCACCCCGCGGCCGGCAGTCCGTGTTCCAGTCGCGCGTGAGCCCCGATTCGACAAGGCCGACCGGCCCGACAGGTCTGACAGGTCTGACAGCCGATCCAAGGTCGCGACCGGCACCGTCAAGTGGTTCGACGTCAAGAAGGGCTTTGGCTTCATCGAGCCCGAGTGGGGCGGTGGCGACGTGTTCGTGCACCACAGCGAACTGAGAAACGCAGGCCTGCGTGAACTGACCGAAGGTCAGCGCGTGAAGTTCGACGTCACCAAGGGTCAGCGGGGCCTCCAGGCCCTCGCCATCAAGCTCGTCAGCTAGCCCGGTTGCGCTCGGCTTGCGCACGCGCGACGTGGGGGTTGGTACCCTAACCAGGCGGCGGATTCAGTGGGTGCCGTTCTACGGCGAAGGGGTGTGAATAGTGGGGGAAGGGTCCAACAAGACCAGGTCGCGCGCAGCGACCTTGCTGTTCTTTGTCGCAGCGGGTCTAGGACTGGCGATGCTGGGCGCGGGACCGGCCCAGGCTGCGTTGAGCGCCACCGTCACCGTCACCCCGACCGTCGACTATCTCGGTGATCCGGGCCGCAACTTCACCTTCACCGTGACCAACAACGGCACCGTGCCGGTCACCGACGTCCAGATTCTCAACTCGGCGTCGTCGGTCATGCCGATCGTGGGCTGCCCTACGCCGCCGGCCGGCTGGACCGCCACGTTCACCTCGACCCAGTGCCGCTTCCTCGTTCCCGCCGGCCCGAACGCGATCGCTCCGGCCCAGTCCAAGAACTTCGTCGTGCGCGTCACCACCGCGGCCGGCACCCAGGACCAGATGGGCACCTTCAGCGTCTTGCTGAACCAGGCCACCTACGCGACCCCGTATTCGCTCAACGTCAAGATCCACGCCTGGGAGATCACCGACGTCGGCTTCGTGCCCGCCGCGGTGCCGGTCAACAGCCCGTGTCCCACGATCGTCAAGACCGCGCCCAAGAACGTGCCGGGGCGCCTCGTCGTGTGCGGCATCAACCACACGACGGCCACGGCCACACCGGGCACCGCCACGTTGGCGGGCACCCTGATCGTGGCGCCGCCGGGCACGTGGACGTCGGGCCCGGTGACCGTCGGCGCCACGCCCCGCGTGCTGGGCAACTGGGCCAACGTCAACCTAACCACCGCACCCGGTCAGCAGACCGTGATCGCGACGGTGTCCTCGGCCTATTACGCGACCTCACCGGCAACGACCTTCGGTGGCTTCACCACCAACCAGCCGCCCGTCGCGGTCAACGACGGC
Source organism: Acidimicrobiales bacterium (assembly GCA_035649535.1). Taxonomy (GTDB): domain Bacteria; phylum Actinomycetota; class Acidimicrobiia; order Acidimicrobiales; family JACDEA01; genus JACDEA01. The sequence goes on from DASRJI010000127.1 coordinate 41,662, forward strand.
CCCTATGTGCTCAACGAGGACGGCAGCTTCGTCCTGGCCGACCCCGGCATCAAGGCCAACGACTCAGATCCCGACGGCGACCCGATCACCGTCAAGCTCCCGGTCGAGACCCTGCCGGCCCACGGCACGCTGAGCCAGAACGCGGCCGGCGGGTTCACCTACACCCCGGCCGCCAACTACAACGGCTCTGACTCCTATACCTACAAGGTCACCGACGGTCAGTCCGACTCCAACGCGGCGACGGTCAGCTTCACGATCAACCCGATCCAAGACGCCCCCACCGGCGTCGGGCTCAGCCCGTCGACCGTGGCCGAGAACCAGCCGGTCAACACCACCGTCGGCACGCTGTCGACCACCGACGTCGACCTGCCCGGTGATTCGCACACCTACACGCTCGTCGCCGGCTCCGGTGACACCGGCAACGGCGCCTTCACCATCTCGGGCAACCAGCTCAAGACCAACACGGTGTTCAACTTCGAGGGCCAATCGAGTTTCTCGATCCGGGTGCGGTCGACCGATTCCGGCTCGAACTTCTTCGAGGGCCCCTTGACGGTCACCATCACCAACGTCAACGAGGTGCCGACCAACATCACGCTCGACAACGGCTCGGTGGCCGAGAACCAGCCGGTCGGCACCCTCGTCGGCACGCTGGTGACCGCCGATCCCGACGCCGGCGACACGTTCACCTACACGATGGCGGCGGGCGTCAATGACACCGACAACGCCAGCTTCCAGATCGTCGGCAACCAGCTCAAGACCAACGCAGTGTTCGACTTCGAGACTCAGAACACCTTCTCGATCCGGGTCCGCGTCACCGACGCCGGCGGGCTGTTCCGTGAAGAGACCGGAACCATCCAGGTCACCAACGCCAATGAGGCGCCCACGAACCTCGCCCTCGCACCCAGTTCCGTCGCCGAGAACCAACCCGTCGCGACAAGCGTCGGCACGCTGAGCACTACCGATCAGGACGCGGGCGACACCTTCACCTACACCTTGGTCACCGGTGTCGGCGACGCCGACAACCCCAGCTTCCAGATCTCCGGCAACCAGCTCCAGACCAACAACGTCTTCGACTTCGAGACCGACAACAGCTACACGGTCCGCGTCCGCACCACCGACGCCGGCGGCCTGTTCTTCGAGAAACAGCTCACGATCACCATCACCAACGTCAACGAGGTGCCGACCGGCGTCGGGCTATCGCCGTCAACGGTGAACGAGAACCAGCCGGTCAACACCACCGTCGGCTCGCTCAGCAGCACCGACGTCGACGCCCCCGACAGCCACACCTACACCCTCGTCGTTGGCCCCGGTGACACCGGCAACGGCAGCTTCACGATCTCGGGCAACACACTGAAGACCAACGCGGTCTTCAACTTCGAGGCCCAGAGCAGCTACTCGGTGCGCATCCGCACCACCGACGCCGGCGGTCTGTTCTTCGAAGGGCCGGTCACCATCTCCATTGGTGACATCAACGATCCGCCCGTCGCCAACCCCGACACCTACGGCGTGAGCGGCGGCAGCGTGACGGTGGCGGCGCCCGGCGTATTGGGCAACGACACCGACCAGGACGCCGGCGCGACCCGCACCGCCGTTCTCGACACCGGCCCGGCCAACGCCACGACCTTCACGCTCAATGCCGACGGGTCCTTCAGCTACACGACCGCGCAGACCACCGGGTCTGACACCTTCACCTACCACGCCGTCGACAACGCGGGCGCCTCCTCGGCGGTCGTGCTGGTCACGCTGAACCTCAACATCCCGCCGGTCGCGGTCAACGACACCACGCCGGCGACGCCCGAGGACACCTTCATCGACTTCGACGTCTCGGCCAACGACACCGACGCCGACGGGCCCAACTCGGCACTGACCGCGGTCAACATCGGCGGCCAGACCAACGGCACCGCAGTGCTCCAGCCTGGCAACCGCATCGTTCGTTTCACGCCGGCGGCGGACTTCTCCGGCGGGGCGAGCTTCACCTACCAGGCGTTCGACGGCTCGAGCACCTCGACAAATACCGCGACGGTTTCCATCACCGTCACCGCGGTCAACGACGCGCCGGTGCTGGCCGACATCGAGTGCTGCGCGCTTGGCTACAGCGAGCAGGCCGCCGCGACCCAGGTCACCAACACCATCACGGTCGCCGACGTCGATGACACCAACATCGAGTCCGGCCTCGTCGACATCGTCGGCTTCGAGTCCGGCGACGAGCTGGTCTTCGTGAACCAGAACGGCATCAGCGGCTCCTACGCGACGGGCACCGGGATCCTGACGCTGACGGGCACGGCGTCCAAGGCCAACTACGAGACCGCCCTGCGGTCGATCACGTTCCGCAACCTGACCAACGACAACCCGTCGACCAGCCGCAGCATCCGCTTCAAGATCAACGACGGCTCGCTCGACTCGGGCGTGATCAGCCGCGCCATCACCATCACCCCGGTCAACGACGCCCCGGTCCTCAGCACCATCGAGGGCACGCCGCTGGGCTACAACGAGCAGGCCGCGGCCACCCAGGTCACCAACAGCCTGGGCGTCTTCGACATCGACGACACCAACCTCGAGTCGGCGGTCGTCGACATCTCGGCGGGCTTCAGCGCCGGCGACGAGCTGCTCTTCGCCGATCAGAACGGCATCACCGGCTCCTACGCCACCGGCACCGGGATCCTGACCCTTACTGGGACATCGTCGAAGGCCAACTACCAGACCGCACTGCGGTCGATCACGTTCCGCAACCTCATTGACGACAACCCGACGGGTACCCGGTCGATCCGCTTCAAGGTCAACGACGGCGACGCCGACTCCAACACACAGATCCGCAACGTGTCGGTCCAAGCCGTCAACGACGCACCGACCCTTGCCGCCATCGAGGGCTCCTCGCAGATCTACTCCGAGCAGGCCGCCGGCGTGCAGATCACCAACACCATCACCGTCACCGATCCCGACGACACCAACATCGAGTCGGCCGATGTGCGCATCAGCACCGGCTTCAATACCGGCGACGAGCTGGTCTACGTGAACCAGAACGGCATCTCCGGCTCCTACGCAACAGGCACGGGCATCCTGACGATGACCGGGACCTCCAGCGTGGCCAACTATCAGGCCGCCCTGCGTTCGATCCTGTTCCGCAACCTCACCAACGACGACCCGACCAACCCCGTCGCCGCCCGCACGGTGAGCTTCAAGGTCAACGACGGCACCGTCGACTCGAACACCCAGAGCCGCACCGTCACGGTCTCGGGCGTCAACGACCGGCCTGTGGTCACCCTCGACGCCGGCACCGTCGGCTACACCGAGAACGCGCCTGGGGTCGCCATCAGCCCCGGTCTGACGCTGGCCGATCCCGACAACGCCAACCTGACCTTCGCCCAGGTCGACATGTCGGCCGGCGGGTTCGTGTTGGGCCAGGACACGATCAGCTTCACCGGGTCCCTGCCGCCCGGCGTCACCTTCAGTGGCGTGCACCCCTCCGGCGTGGCGCAGTGGCTCGGCTCGGCCACCAAGGCCCAGTACGAGGCGCTGCTGCGCACGGTCACCTACGCGAACACGGCCGACACCTTCACCAGCACCACCCGCACCGCGGTCTTCCGTGTCGGCGACGGCACCACCAACTCGGTCGACAAGAGCCGCGGCATCGTCATCACGCCGGTCGACGACAACCCCGCGCTCGCCGGTATCGAGGGAACCAACCTGGCCTACACCGAGGGCGACCCGGCCACGGTCATCTCACCGGCCATCACCGCCAACGACGTCGACAGCTCGACGCTGACCGGCGCCACCGTCGCGATCACGAGTGGCTTCTCCAGCGCCCAGGACTCGCTGGTCTTCGTGAACCTCCCGCCCATCAGCGGCTCCTACGCGACGGGCACCGGCATCCTGACGCTGACCGGCACTGACAGCGTCGCCAACTATCAGGCCGCCCTGCGCACCATCAAGTACCAGAACGTCTCGGACAACCCAAGCGCGTCCAAGACCGTGAGCTTCACCGTCTCCAACGCGCTCACGTCCAACACGGTGAGCCGCACCATCGCCATCACTGCGGTCAACGACCCGCCCGTCAACACCGTGCCTTCGACGCCGCAGACCGGCACGGAGGACGTAGCCAAGGCGATCCCCATGTCCGTAGCCGACCCCGACGCGTCCAGCCTCAAGGTCACGCTCACCGCCGCCAACGGCACGATGACGATGACGACGTTGACGGGCCTGAGCTTCATCAGCGGCGACGGGACCAATGACGGCCTGATGGTCTTCACCGGCACGGCCAGCCAGGTCAACGCGGCGCTGGCGACGCTCTCATACCTCGGCAATGCGAACTACAACGTCGCCTTTGCCGGGGACAGCAGCGTCACGCTGCTGTCCGACGACCAAGGCGCCACCGGCACCGGCGGCACCCTCACCGACAGCGACTCGGTTCGGATCGACCTCGACGCGGTCAACGATGCCCCCGTCGCCGTCGTCAAGTCGGTGACCGTGCAGGCCAACATGGCGCTGAACGACATTCCCAACATGCTCGTCGGCGTCACCGACCCCGACAGCGGTGACCCCGGCTATGTCGCGGGCTTCACGTTCAACGCGCCGGCGGTCAACGACTGCACCGGCTGCACGATCTCGGACATTCAGCAGACGTCGAACGGCTCCTTCGACCTCGACCCGGGCCCGGGCCTCACCGGCGCCAAGACGCTGGCCTACACGGTGACCGACAACGGCTCACCGGTCGGCCCGCCCGCCGCGTCGGCACCGACCGCAATCAACCTGACCATCAACGGCCCAGTGATCTGGTTCGTCGACGGAACCGTGGCCGGCCCGGGCGACGGCCGCATGAGCAGCCCGTTCAAGAATCTGTCCGGGCTTGCCGGTGCGAGCAACGACGCCGATGACGTCGACGCCAGCGGGCACCGGATCTTCGTCAAGACCGGCACGGTGCCCACGGGCGGCATCAACCTGAACTCCAACGAGTGGCTGATCGGCCAGGGAGCCACCGGGTCATTCGACACGTTCTTCGCGATCACGCCACCGTCGAACACGCTGGCCCGGCCGTCGCTCAGCGGGACGCGCCCGACGATCCAGGGCAACGTCGACATGGACACGAGCGACAAGGTGCAGGGCCTCAACGTCACAACGACGGGCACGACCCAGGGGCTGTCGGCGACCAGTGCCACCAGCCTCACCGTCAGTGAGGCAAGCCTAAATACGGCAACCGGAATCGCCCTCAACCTCGTCAACTCCGACGGCACGTTCAGCCTCACCGCGGTGTCGGCCAATGGCGCCGCCAACGGCATCGTCTGGACCAACACCGCCCAGGCGACTGGCAGCCTCGAGGTCACCGGAGATTCGGGTTCCGCGAACAACGGCTCGGGCGGCGTTATCAACAACACCAGCGGCGCCGGCGTCTCGTTGACGAACTCCCGGAGCGTGTCGCTCGACCAGATGAACATCACCAACGCGAACCGCGCCGGCGTCGACGGGACGGGGGCGATCGACTTTGCCTTCACCAACGGCACCATCAGCGGCGCGGGCGATTCCAAGGTGGACGTGAAGGACGCGAGCATCGCGTTGAACGACACGCCCGGCGGCGTCAAGCGCAACGTGTCCGGGGCGGTGACGGTCACCGGCAGCTCGCTCACCGGCGCCTACGGCGGCGGGGTTGACATCGATCAGACCGATGGAACGATCTCGGACCTCACGATCTCGAACAACACCTTGTCGAGCTCGACCAGCACCGCGGACTCGAAGGGCAACGCCATCCTCGTGAACCCGATCGGCGTGGCGTCGACGGTATCGAACGTGACCAAGGGGTCGATCTCCAACAACACGATCACGAACTTCCCGAGTGGCACCGCGATCCAGTTCACGATGGGCAACACTGGTGGCGCCGCAGCACCGAGTGGCACCTACGGCACGCCTGGCAGCGCGACCAACAAGATCACGATTTCGGGGAACCTCATCAACGGCGGTACCAACAAGCTCAACGGCTACGCGATCCTCGCCAGCCCGGCGGGCAAGGCTCAGGCCAATTTCGCCATCACCAACAACGGCACTGCGGCCAACCCACTCACCAACTTCAAGGCCGAAGGCATCGCCGTCGGCGGCGGCGGGTCGGTGACCGCGGACTTCTTGGTCAGCGGGAACGTCATTACCGCGAACAACATCAACAACAGCCCCGGGATCGGCGTCGGCGTCGGACCGTGGATCGTCGGCGGCCCGGCGACGCTGTCGAATCCGCTGATCAACACGACAATCATCAACAACACGATTAACAGCCCCACCCAGGGTGGGATCAACGCCATCATGAGCGACTCCAACGGGACCTGGAACGCCAAGATCACCGGGAACATTGTCGCCGGGCCGACGGGCTCACAGGCCGGCATCAGCATCGACCAGGCCCAGCCCGTAGGCGGGTTCACCGGCAATACGGTGTGTGTCCAGATCGGCGGGGCAACCGCGGCCGAGAAGAACAACGCCGGCGCCGGGGGTGACGATGGGTTCGGCAACAAGCGGCCCGGCATCGTCCTACTGAAGGCCAACGCGCTGGCCGGGCCGCCGTACAAGTTCGGCCTCGTCGGGTTGTCACCGTCGCCGGCAACGGCGGCCCAGACCCAGACGTTCCTCGTCAGCCAGAACGGAACGCTGGGAACAGGTGCCGGTTTCTTCGCCGGCCTCACCGCGTACGTCAGCGACCCCAACTTCACCAGTTGCACGCTTCCCACGATGCCGTAAGCTCCACCCGCGCACAGGAGGTATAGATGACAGAGCCATTCATCGGTCAGATCATGACCACCGCCTTTCAGTTCGCCCCGAAGGGCTGGGCGCTGGCCAACGGCCAGCTGCTCGCCATCAACCAGAACACGGCGCTGTTCGCGTTGCTCGGCACTCAGTTCGGTGGCAACGGCTCGACGACCTTCGCGCTGCCGAACCTCCAGGGCCGGGTTCCAGTGCACGCCGACGCGCAGTATCGCCAGGGCGCAGCCGCCGGCGAGTCGTCCCATACGTTGATCCCTTCTGAGCTTCCGCAACACACGCATGCGTTGGTCGCCGACACAGCCGTTGGGGCAGCGGCGCCGACCCCCACGAGTCGCCTGGCGGCGTCCTCCGGAGGCAACTTCTACGCCGGGCCCTCCAATTTGCAGCCGATGTCACCGAGCGCCGTCAGTGCAACCGGGGGGTTTCCGCACGAGAACATGGCGCCGTCGCTGGTCGTGAACTACTGCATTGCACTCCAAGGCATTTTCCCCTCGAGGAACTAGGGAGCCCGAATGTCCGATCAATTCATCGGCGAGATCCGGATGTTCGGCGGCAGCTTCGCGCCGCAGGGATGGCTTTTGTGTGACGGCAGCCGCATCCCGATCTCCGAATACGAAATGTTGTTCACGTTGATCGGCACGATTTACGGCGGCGACGGCCAATCGACTTTTTGTGTGCCCGACCTGCGTGGGCGGATGCCGATGCACCAGGGCGGCGGTTACTACCTGGGCCAGACGGCAGGAACCGAAACTGTGACGCTCACCGTCGACCAACTGGGCGGCCACACCCACCAGCTGATGGGGTCCACGGACCAGGGAACGGCGCCTTCGCCCCAGAACAACGTGCCGGCGTCATTGCCGGCAGCGGGCACCGCCGCCGGGTACAACACGCGTGTGCCGTTTGGGGCGATCGATCCGTCCGCGCTGGGACCAGCCGGCGCCAGTCAGCCCCACGACAACATGCCGCCGTACCTCTGCGTTTCGTTCATCATCGCCGCAAGCCTCGGCACTTTCCCGCCCCAAGGTTAGGAGCGCGCAATGGCATCCCCGTATATCGCGCAAATCATGATCATGCCCTACGTCTTCCCGCCGCGAGGCTGGGCGAGCTGCGACGGCCAGCTGTTGTCGATCGCCCAGAACACCGCCCTGTTCTCGCTCATCGGTACGTTCTACGGCGGCGATGGCCGGACCACGTTCGCGCTTCCCGACCTGCGCGGCGGCCGGGCGCCGATGATGTGGGGCCAGGGCCCAGGGTTGAGCCCGCGGCAAATCGGCGAGCGTGGGGGCACGGCGACGGTCACGCTGACGAAAGATCAGCTCGCGAAGCATCCGGCCGGCGCCGCCGGCCAGCCGCATGCCGTGGCGATCTCCACGACGCCGGCCAACGCCAAACAACCACCGTCGCAGTTGTTCGCCATCGGGACCGTCATCGGGTTCTACGGCCCGAACACGGGCGCGACCACGGAGCTGGCGCCGGCGGCGGTGTCGATGACCGGTGGCTCGGTGCCGCACAACAACATGCAGCCGTACCTCCCGATGCAGTACTGCATTTGCCTCGAGGGCGTCTATCCCACGCGGTCCTGACGGCGCCCCACGAAGGCGTTGAGCTCCGCCTCGCGGGCGACGCCGACCACGAATTCTTGGCGCGGGTGTACGCGAGTTCACGCGCCGACGAGTTCGCGGCGATGGGGTGGAGCACGGCTGAACTCACTGCGTTCCTGCGCCAGCAGTCCGACCTACAGAGCCGCTCCTACGCCATGCAGTTTCCGGCCGCGGAGTCGTCCGTGATCGTTCGGGACGGGGAGCCCATTGGCCGGCTGTACGTCGACAGGACGGCAACCGAGCTGCGCGTGCTCGACATCGCACTATTGCCCGAGTACCGAGGTTGCGGAATCGGCGGTGCGATCATCTCCACGCTGCTCGCCGAAGCAGCGGCCGAGAACGTCCCGGTGCGACTGCACGTTGCCCGAGGCAATCCGGCACGCAACCTGTACCTGCGCCTTGGATTTGTCGACGTCGAACCCGGACCGATGCATGACCTGCTCGAATGGCGGGTTACGCGTCGACAGGGCTAGCCGAACACCGCCTGGTACAGCGTCCCCTCGGCGTCGGGACCGATCGGCACGAGGAACAACTCGAGGGTGCCGGCGTCGGGATGCTCCACTTGGTATGTGCCTTGCTCGAGCGTCGTGGTGGCCGGCGCACGGAAGTCCAACGTGAACGGGGCTCGGTGGTCGGGGGGTGCTTCCCCTCGCTCCTCGACGCTGACGAGCACCGCCTCGACGGCATCGCCAACGGCAGGGACAAGCCGATATGTGTCGCCGACCCGAGGCCGAAAGTCTTCGACAGTCAAGGATTCAAGCATGGGACAATCGTAGGCGGGCGCCGTTGAACGCGTCGACCGTCGCGAAGTCTTCGACCGCGGCGCGCTTGAGTCGCCGGAACTCCTTCGTCGGGTACCCCATGGCGATCACCGCTGCGAGCGCGAACTTGTCGGGTGCGCCGAGCAGCGCCTTCATCTCGTTCTCGCGCCGGATACACATCGTCGTGATGACGCCGCCGAGCCCTTCTGCACGCCCCGCCAACAACAGGTTCCAGGCGAACGGGTACAACGACGCGCCGCCCGCGAACGAATAACGGTCGGCGTCGCGATCGACAGCGGCGAGGACACTGAGGTCGACGAAAAGCGCGAGCAACAGGGGCACCTCGTCGAGGTGCTCGGCGAAACCGTCGCCGGGTGGCGCCGGCGTCGTCGCCGCTTCGGCGTCGCGATCGTTGGTCGGCGCCCACGGTCGCAGGCCGGCCATCGTCATGCCGACGTACTCGTACCAACCGGGGAGATACAGGTCGCGCACGGCGCGCTTCTTGTCGGGGTCGCGCACGACCACGAGGTGCCAGCCCTGCTGGTTGCCGCCGCTCGGCGCGAACCGAGCGGTGTCGAGCACGCGGTAGAGGACGTCGTCGGGCACCGGGTCGGGCCGGAAGTCACGCACCGCGCCGGTCGTGCGAAGGGCATCGAGAAGCTCCATGCCGCCTAGCCTGCCGTCAATGAGCACTCGCGACACGATCACCGACATCGGCGGCAAGAGCGGATCCGTTGGCGCACCCAAGTCACAAAACGGTTACCGAGGTCGCCCAAGTTCACGTACGTGAGCGGTTTGACCACCTTTTCGTCGTAATTCGCAGAGCTTGGGTGCAGTCGGTAACAGCGCGAGACGTTCCGGCCGTCAGTCGGCGCGGTAGAGGCGCCAGTCGCCGGGGACGCCCTTGAGCTGGTGATCGCCCAAGTCGTCGAAGGTGAAGCCCGAGCCTGAGGTGAGCGCGGGGATGACGGCGGACACCACGATCTCGCCCGCGCCGGCGAGGGCTTGGACCCGCGCCGCCACGTGCACCGCGAGCCCACCGACGTCGTCGCCTCGACGTTCGATCTCACCGGTGTGCACGCCGGCCCGCATCGAGAGGCCGAGCGCGTGGATGTCGGCCTCGAGGTCCTTGGCCGCGTGGATGGCCGAGCCCGGTGTGTTGAACAG
>DASRJI010000128.1:0-4269 GCA_035649535.1 Acidimicrobiales bacterium
ACCAGCGGCTCGGCCCACTCGTCGGTGCCGGGCTTGGTCGTGAAGGCAACCGGACGGCCGTCGTCCTTCACAGGAAAGCGCTCGCCGTCGAACGTGTCCCGGCGCCAGCGCTGCGTGCACGAGTCGCCGACGACCTCGATCGAGCCCTGGGCGCCCTGCGTGTACAACGCGACGCCGCCGAACGCCTGCTCCAACTCGTCGCGCGCGGTGGCCGCGTTGTCAGACGACAGGTACTGATTGCCGTCCTCCATCGACTCGACGTGCATCCCCCAGTTCAGGGCGGTGGCGATCGTCTTGCCGTCGAAGCCCTCGAGCTGGAACGCGCGCAGCTCGTCGTCGAAGAACCACGGGGTGCGGCAGGTGCCCTTGACCTGCAGGCCCTTGAGGTCCTCGGCGTGGCCGCGCAAGGTCGTGAACGTCTCGCCGGCGCGGATCGTCCCGGCCCGGAAGCGCGCCGGCCGCACCGCGTGGAACGCGGCGACCAATGAGCGGGCCAGCTTCTCTTCGACGTATCGCTCGTACTTCGGGTAGGTGCCATCGAGCGGCACGGCATCGCCGACCGTCGGTCCCCACAACCCGACCATGTCGGGCGACTGGTGATCGTGCGTATGGGCGACGACCCACGCGTCGACGGCGAGCTTTGGCTCCAACTGTTTGGCCCGGGCCAGCACCAACGGGATCCGGTCGCTGAAGTAGCCGATGAAGTCCATCGAAGTGAGGGCGACCGACTTGCCGTTCGCACCATCGGCGACGAACACCGTCCGCGCCCAGATCGGGTCGAAGACGCCGCGAGGGATGCGATCGTTGCCGAAGCCGCCGAGGCGAACGCCGTCGTACTTACGCGCCGAGTCGGCGTCGATGCTTGTGTTGACGACGTCGTCGGTGAACGACTCGCCTTCGTCGTGTCGTCGGTTGTGGTTGTCGTCGGCAAAGGCCTCGCCCCACATCCCCGACGGCGTCACCTGACCGGAGCTGCGCACCCCGCCCAGGCCGTCGATCTGGTCCCACAAGCCGCCGGGCCGGCCATCGGGATTCGAGGCGTTGCGCGACGACAACGGATCCACCGACGTCGCGAGCGGCGAGTCGGCGGTGAACGGCGCGATGTTGCTGCGATCGGCGCCGGCCAACACGCAGCCGGCGCTGGCGGCGCGAGCCGCGGGCGGCGACACCGGGAAGCCGGCCAGCATCGCAATGGCGAGTGCCGCGGCGATACCTGCGGCAGCCCGCACCCGCCGCAGCACCACGGCGACGAGCAGCAACAGCCCGGGAGTGACGAGGGCAAACACCCCACCGGTCACCGCCAGCGTCGGCGCGGCGACGCTCACGCCGGCGACGTGCGCCAATGCCTCGGCGCACGTCGACGGATTCACGGGCCCAGTCTGCCCGCGGCGCTACCGCAGCGACCGGGCGAGCTCTTCGAGGACGTCCATCTGCTCCTGCATGCCGCCCTCCATGCCCGAGTCCACGATCGTGTCGCGGAGCTCCTTGGTGCGGCACTCGGTCATGAGGTGGAGGGTCGTCCGCCCGTCGATCTCGGTGAACGTCACGATGTTGATGACCGCGTCCTCGTCAAGCGGCGCGTCGGGCATCTCGTACACCTCGGTGGTCACGATGCGCTCGTCGGGCTCGATCTCACGGAACTCGCCGTGGAAGGCGACCTCGAAACCGCCGTTGGCCACCATCACGTACCGCCACCGGCCGCCGACGCGGAGATCGATGTCGACCACGGTCATCTCCCCGCGGTAACCACTCCACCACCGACGCACTAGCTCGGGCGTCGTCCACGCCCGGTACACGAGGTGCTTCGGCGCGTCGAACTGGCGCGTGATCAGGATCTGGGTGTCACTCGGCAGCGTGACCTTCGCCGTCCCACTACTCACTGTCATCCTCCTGCTCCTTTCCCATCGGCCTCCGACTCTTTGAGGTCTTCCAATACGGCGTCCAGCTGCTCGAAGCGTTCGGACCAGGTCCGCTCGTAGTCCTTCACCCAGTCGTGGATCGGCTTCAGCGCGCGCCCGTTGAGGCGGTACAGCCGCTGGCGACCCTCATCGCGCACAGCAACGGCGCCCACCTCGCGCAAGACCCGGAGATGCTTGGACACCTGCGGCTGGGTGAGGCCGAGACGGTGCACGAGGTCGTTGACCGGTCGTTCGCCACCCGCGAGAACGTCGAGGATCTGCCGGCGGCGCGGTTCGGCCACGGCGTTGAACGCATCCGCCGTCGTCGCCGCTCGAGCCATCGTTCCAGATCATATGCTGATATCAGCATGTGTCAAGGTGATAGATCATCCGGCGTGCCGCCCACCATTGACGTGCTCGACCGTGAGTTCTGGAACGACGCCCACGAGGCGTGGACCTGGTGCCGGGCCAACGACCCGGTGTATCGCGACGAGGCCGCCGGGATCTGGTGCATCACCAAACACGCCGACATCCTTTGGGTCGAGCGCCACGACGAGCTGTTCTCGTCCGACTCGTCGTACCGGCTCAACGAGTCGCCGGGCGAGTCGAACATGATCGCCAGCGACGATCCCGTCCACCTCCATCAGCGGCGGCTCGTCAACCGCGGCTTCACGCCGCGCGCCGCAAAAGCGCAGACCGCGATGTTCGTCGCCATGATCGACGCGCTCGTCGACCCGCTCACGCCCACCGGCCGCACCGAGGTGATCCAAGACATCGCCGGCCAGCTGCCGGCCCGGTTCACCGCGCAGCTGCTCGGGCTCGATGCCGACGAGTGGTGGCCCACGATGAAGCAGTGGAGCGAGCGACTCATGCGGATCGACGCGGCGGCCATCGACCAATCGGTGATCGCCGACTTGATGACGACACTCCAGGAGCTGGGCGGGTTCGTCGCCACCAAGTCGGAGGAGTTCCGAGGCTGCCCGGCCGACGGGCTGCTCTCGACGTGGGCCAACGCAACGATGGCCGACGGCACGCCGATGCCGATCGAGACGATCTTCCACGAGACCGGGCTCTTCATCTCGGGTGGATCGGAGACGACGCGCACGGCCATCGCCCACGGGTTGCGCGCGTTCTGCGACCACACCGACCAGTGGGACTTGCTGTTCGAGCACCCGGAGCATCTCGCCACCGCCGTCGACGAAGTGATCCGCTGGGTTACGCCGCTCAACAACATGTTCCGCAAGGCCACCGAGGACGTCGAGCTGCGCGGCAAGCAGATCAAGGCCGGTGACCGCCTCGCCCTCGTCTACCCGTCGGCCAACCGCGACGAAGACGTGTTCACCAACCCGTTCGCGTTCGACGTCGCCCGCAGCCCGAACAACCACGTCGCCTTCGGCTACGGCACGCACTTCTGCATCGGCGCCAACATCGCCCGTCTCGAACTCGAGCTGCTCTTCTCCAAGCTCACACGGGCGTGGACGAACCTTCGCGTGATCACCGAGCCCGACGTCGAGCTCAACCACTTCGCCCGGGCCGTTCGGTCTTTCGAGCTGGGCTTCGACGCGCGCCCCTAGCGGGGGCGGATGTCGTCGCTGCGGTCGAGCGTGCGGTCGGGGCAGCCCACGATCATCGGGCTGTGCACCACGATCTCGTGATCGAACGCGACGCGGCGCGTGAGGTTGACGCCGAGCACTTCGAGATCGACGAGCGCGGCAGGGAACAGCTCGATCTCGCGCTCGTGGAAGTAGCGGCAGTTGCCTTCGCGCGCGGTGAGGACGACCGACGCCGACTTGCCGGGATCGAGGCGCATCGGCAGGCGCGCCGAGCCAACGACGACGTCCTGCGGCTCGAGCAGCGACAGCGGCCTGTCCCCCAGGCGAACGGCCGTAACGGTGACCGGCAGCCGGCCGGTGTTGGTGAGCGGAAACGTCAAGGTCACGAGGTCGCCGTGGGCGTAGTTGAGGATGTGCGAACCGCCGTCGCCGTAGTGCGGCAGCGTCACCACCTCGGCGGCACCGCCGAAGCCAACCGGTGCCGTCCCGCTGATGCGGACCGACGCGACGGTCGCAACCAACGTCATGGCGACGAGGAGCGCGGCGCCGCCCAGCCAGAGCGCGACGCGGCCGCGCCAGCGGCGGCGGGGCTCGTCGATCACCGGCTCGGGTCCACCGGACGCCGGACCCGGCGATAGACGAGCAGCCCAGCGACAAGAACCACACCGGCGAGCAGGACCGGCGGCGTACCGCCGGTCGCGGGAAGCGCGTCACCACCAGTTGACTGCGTCGGCGCGGTGACAGCGGCGGCGGCGACGATGGGCTCGCCCGGCGCTGCCTGCCGACCACGCGGCGGCGCCGGCGAATCGAGCCAATCA
>DASRJI010000129.1:0-39327 GCA_035649535.1 Acidimicrobiales bacterium
AGGGCCCGGTTGCGGGCCTGCGATCGCTCGTCGCTGGCCACGATTCGTACGGTTGGGCCCAGTTTGGTCAAGAGCCGGTCCCGCTGCCGGGGCCCGAGCGAGGGGGAATTGGCCACGTCGAACACCAGCTCAACCCGGGTATTTGCCGTGTTGGCGTGCTGGCCGCCCGGCCCGCCGCTGGCCGTGAATCGCCACTCCAGCTCGGCCATCCGGATGGTGCAGGTGCGGCTGACGTGCAGCTCGGTGTCAGCCATCAAGCCGCTTTGCTAACATTTGTATTCGGCCGCGACGACTCGTCCTGGCCACCATCCACGAAATTCGAGGTTTCGCTGTTGCCTGACAAGGCTGCCACCATCGCCGCCAACAAGCTGCATGAGACGGATACGGGCTCGCCCGAGGTTCAGATCGCCATCCTTTGGGAGCGCATCCAACACCTCACCGAGCACCTCAAGACGCACAAGGGTGATCATCACACTCAGCGCGGCCTTCTCAAGCTGATTGGCCGTATGCGGCGGCTACAGGCGTACGTCCGCAAGAACGACGTGCAGCGGTATCGGGACATCAACGCCCGCCTCGGCCTTCGCCGGTAATACCAAACAACACAATCAACCGCGGCGGCTGAAGTCAGCTGCCAGTGGCGTGCTCCCGAGTTCGCCTCGGTGGCAGACCACTGGGAACTGGATCGCCGTCGCTCACAAAGTCGTGCCAAAGGCGCGACAGAAAAGGAGCGTTCCCATGGCGGACGCCATTTCCGTGTCAGGCCCGGTTTCGGGTTCTGACAAGACCCTGTCCTTCGAGACGGGCAAACTCGCACCGCAATCCCAAGGTGCCGTCGTCGGTCGCATCGGCGACACGATGGTCCTCGCAACTGCCAACGCCTCCAAGGGCGTTCGCGACGGGCAGGACTTCTTCCCGCTCACCGTCGACATCGAGGCCCGCGCCTATTCGGCCGGCAAGATCCCTGGCGCGGTGTTCCGTCGCGAGGGTCGGCCAACCGACAGCGCGATCCTCACTTGTCGTCTGATCGACCGCCCGCTGCGGCCGAGCTTCCCCGAGGGCTTCCGCAACGAGGTCCACGTCGTCGGCACGATCATCGCCGCCGACCAGGAGAACCGCTACGACGTGTTGGCGATCAACGCCGCGTCGGCCGCGCTGATGCTCTCGGGCGTGCCGTTCGACGGTCCGATCGGCGCCGTGCGCATAGCGTTCTCGCAAGAGGGCAAGTGGGTCCCGCACTCCACGTATCAGGAGGGCGAAGACTCGACGTTCGAACTGGTCGTAGCCGGCCGCGCCCTGCCCGACGGCGACATCGCCATCATGATGGTGGAGGCCGGCGGCACCGCCGCCGCGTGGCAGTACTACCAAGCCGGTGCACCCAAGGTCACCGAGGACGTCCTCGCAAGTGGTCTCGACGAGGCCAAGACGTGGATCCGCGAGTCGATCGAACTCCAGAAAGAGTTGGTCGCCAAAGCCGGCGCCCGCCCGCCGATGACGTACGAGCTGGTGCACGACTATCTCGACGACGTGTGGGAACAAGTCGTCGCGCACGGCACGGAGATGACTGCCAACGCGGTCACCATCGCCGACAAGACCGAGCGCAACGCGGCGATGGACGAGGCGGCGGCCACGATCCAGGCCAAGCTCGCCGAGGCGTTCCCTGGTCGCGAGAAGGAGATCAAGGCGGCGGCCCGCTCGCTGTCCAAGAAGCTCATGCGCAAGCGCGTCGTCGACGACGGCATCCGCATGGACGGCCGCGGTCCCAAGGATCTGCGGGCGCTGTCGGCCGAAGTCGACATCCTCCCGACCGCCCACGGCTCGGCGCTGTTCCAGCGGGGCGAGACCCAGGTGCTCAACGTGGTCACGCTGGGCATGCCCCGCTCGGCCCAGTCCATCGGCATCGACGACACGTTCGCCGAAGAGCCGAAGAAGCGCTTCCTGCACCACTACAACATGCCGCCCTACGCCAACGGCGAGACCGGCCGCCTCGGCACCAACCGTCGCTCGACCGGTCACGGTCTGCTCGGTGAGAAGGCCATGCTTCCGCTCGTACCGTCCGAAGAGGACTTCGCCTACGCGCTGCGGCTCGTGTCTGAAGTGCTGTCGTCGAACGGCTCCACCTCGATGGCGTCGGTGTGCGCCGGATCGATGGCGATGATGGCCGCCGGTGTGCCCACGCACGCGGCAGTGGCCGGCATCGCGATGGGCCTCATCAAGGATGAGGGCAAGTACATCACCCTCACCGACATCCTCGGCTCGGAAGACGCGTTCGGCGACATGGACTTCAAGGTCGCGGGGACCTCGGAGTTCGTCACCGCATTGCAGCTCGACACCAAGATCCACGGCCTTCCCGCCGACGTGCTGGCTCAGGCGCTGGCGCAGGCCAAGGTGGCCCGGCTCGAGATCCTCGAGGTCATGAACAAGGCGATCGCCGAGCCTCGCCCGGAAGTCGGCCCGACCGCACCGAAGATCATCAGCTTCGAGATCCCGATCGACAAGATCGGCGAGGTCATCGGCCCCAAGGGCAAGGTCATCAACGCCATCCAGCAGGAGACGGGCGCCGACGTCAACGTCGACGACGACGGTATGGTCGGCACGGTCACGATCGGTTCGAAGGACGGCGAGGCGGTTAGCGAAGCCCGGCGCCGCATCGAGATGATCCTCGACCCGCCCCGTGCCGAGATCGGCGCCGTCTACAAGGGCCGCGTGGTGAACATCACCAAGTTCGGCGCCTTCGTCAACATCCTGCCCGGCCGCGACGGCCTGGTTCACATCTCCAAGCTGGGCCAGGGCAAGCGCGTCGAGCGCGTCGAGGACGTCGTCGATCTGGGCGACGAAATCGAAGTTCGCGTCGATGACGTCGACCAGCAGGGCAAAGTGTCGTTGTCACCCGTCGGCGACGGCGACGCGCCCGAGGCCAACGGCAACGGTGGCGGAGAGCGCAAGCCCGCTCCGGCGCGCGTGTCGGCCGCGCCCGAGTCCGACGACGCACCGGCCGGTGCCGCGACTGTGTCCTTCGAGGACACGTGGCAGCAGGAGGCCGCCCAGGAGTTCGGCGACCTCGGCCCGGCCGACACCAGCGGCGGGGCTGCGAGCGGCGATCGCCGCGGCGGCCCGCGCCGGAACCCGCGTCGCGGCGGCCGGCGACCGTAAAGAGGTTGATCGAAGTCGCCCGGCTGCCGTCCGGGCTCAAGGTCGTCACCGAGCACATGCCCGACGTGCGCTCGGTGTCGATCGGCTTTTGGGTCGGCGCCGGCGCTCGCGACGAAGCGCCGGCGCTGGCCGGCGCTTCGCATTTTCTCGAGCACCTGTTGTTCAAGGGCACGCCGGCTCGCAGCGCTCGTCAGATCGCCGAGGCCGTCGACGGTCTCGGCGGCGAGATGAACGCGTACACCACCAAGGAGTACACGGCGTTCTACGTCCGGGTGTTGAGCGACCGCGTCGAGGTCGCGCTCGACATCCTCTGCGACATCATGTCGCGCCCCGCGTTCAGACCGGCCGAAGTCGAAGCCGAACGCCAGGTCATCCTCGAAGAGCTGTTGATGCACGGCGACGAACCGGACGAGATCGTGCACGACCTCCTGCTCGAGGCGCTATACCCCGATCACCCGCTCGGACGCGAGATCTACGGCACTGAAGAATCCATCAAGATGATGGCGAGCGAGAGCGTCGCTCGATTCTTCGCCGGTCACTACAGCGCGTCGAACCTTGTGCTCGCCGCCGCGGGCGCCATTGACCACGAGGCGTTGGTCTCCGGTGTTACCGAACGCCTCGCGCCGCCGGCGGGCGGCGCCGTCATCTCGCGCGTCGCGCCGTCGGGACCCGCGGGGCCGTCGCGCATCGTCCGTCGGTCCACCGAGCAAGCGCACCTCGTGGTCGGCGTCCCGGCACTTGACGCCCACGACCCCGATCGATTTGCGCTCGCGGCCCTCAACCACGTGCTGGGCGGCGGGTTCTCAAGCCGCTTGGTTCAGACGATTCGCGAAGAGCGCGGTCTCGCGTACTGGGTGTACTCGTACCGCACGGCGTTCACGGATGCGGGCGCGATGGCCGCGTACGTCGGCACCGCGCCCGACCGGGCGTCGGAAGTGATCAAGCTCGTTCATGCCGAGGTGGATCGCCTGATTGACAGTGGCGTGACGGAAGCCGAGGTCGATCGCGCGCGCGTCCATCTTCTCGGCTCTACGGCATTGGGTCTCGAGGACTCGGCCGCTCGCATGGGCCGGATCGGGCGAAGCCTGCTCGTCCACGACGACGTATGGACCAACGCCGAGGTCGAAGCAC
This sequence comes from Acidimicrobiales bacterium, assembly GCA_035649535.1. Classification (GTDB taxonomy): domain Bacteria; phylum Actinomycetota; class Acidimicrobiia; order Acidimicrobiales; family JACDEA01; genus JACDEA01. Next base: position 4,282 of record DASRJI010000129.1, read on the forward strand.
GGATGGCCGCGGTCACCCACGCCGATGTCGATCGCGTAATCGAACGCGTGCTCGCCGGCGCATCGCGTACCGTCGCCGCCATCGGACCATTCGATCCGGCCACCGTCGACCAGTTGCAGGCGCGGTCATGAGGCGCGTCGGGGTGTTCGGCGCGGGCGGGCGTATGGGTGCCGCGGTGTGCCACGCCGTGGCCAACGATCCGGAACTCGATCTGGTCGCCGCCGTCGATCCGTACCACCTCGGGCTCGATCTGCGACAGGTAACGGGCGTGAACGGCGGTCTGCAAGTGCAGGGCGACGCCGAGGCCTTCCTGCCCGCCAAGGTCGAGGTTGCTGTCGACTTCACGGTCGTGGATGCGGCGCGCGAGAACCTGCGTTGGTGCGCCGCGAACGGTGTCCATGCCGTCGTCGGTACAACCGGATTCAGCGACGATGACTACGCCGAGTTCGGATCGATCTTCGTCAACAGCAACTGCGTGATCGCGCCGAACTTCGCGATCGGCGCCGTGCTGATGATGCGATTCGCCGAACTGGCGTCGCCGTACTTCGAGACCGCCGAGATCATCGAGCTGCATCACGACGGCAAGGTCGATGCGCCGTCGGGGACGGCGCGCGCCACCGCCGAGAGGATGGCGACCGCGTCATCGGACTGGGCGCCCGACCCAACGCAGGACGAGGTCCTCCGCGGTGCGCGTGGTGGCAAGGGGCCCGGCAACATCCCGATTCACTCGGTACGCATGCGCGGGATGTTCGCCCATCAGGAAGTGCTGATGGGAACGACGGGGCAGACCCTCTCGATACGCCACGACACGTTCGACCGCGACTGCTACATGCCCGGTGTGCTCCTCGCGATCAAGGCTGTTGGTCGCCGGCCTGGCGTTACGCGTGGGCTCGAGGCATTAATAGACTTATGACCCGTACTCGGCGACGTCGTTCTCGCTAGAGTGCTCTCCGTGGACAAGACACGCGTAGCCGTCGAGCCGACGTACGACGAGGCGCTGAAGGCGCTGGTGGACCGTAGCGGGGAGTCGGTCGTCGCCGAGCCGGCCGCCAATCCAAATCAACACCAGCTGTTGCGAATCACCGACAAGACGTAGTCCCTCCGGGGGCGGGAGACACCGACAGGTGGCGGGGAGTTCTGTCGCGTGATGAAAGAAGTGGTTTCGCCCCTAGCGCGTTTTCTCGGCGTGCCACTGGCGGTGATGATCGCCGTGACGGTCGCTCTTCGGGGTTCGATCCTCGGAGGCATGCCTGACGTGCTCCTCCCACTTGTCGCTGCCGCGGCTCTGCCGCAGGCATGGTTGGCACTCGCATTGGAGCGATGTATCGCGCGGTACACGCGCGCGCTTGAGGAGTCCCTCGCCACTGCCGTCCACGTCCGGCAGCGGAGCGTTGTGGCACTCCGACGGCTTCGGCGGGCTGAGAAGTTCCGAGGCTGGCTGTCTCGCAGTTGGTTTAGCAACGCGGTCTTCCTGGCGTACGGCCTGCACCACCTGCTGCTGCAGTCCAGACTCGCGTCCTCCTCGTTGAACCCCTACGTTGCACCGGGCGAGGAATACGCCGGCGCGCGAAGCCGGACGCAGCTGAAAATGCTCGGCAAGATCAGCGAGTTTGTGTACGCCTCCGGTGCGTACGGATCGCGCGACCGAGCCGACGGACTTATCACTGAGTTCACCGAAATGCTCCCGATTACGGAAGGGCGAGCGGTCATGCAGGCCGTCGTGCGCAACACTTGGGAGGACGGCGACGGTTTTTTGAGCACGTTGATGACCGCACTTTACGTCCACCTAGTTGTCGGCTTGCCGTGGGAGACCGGGAGAGAGATCGATGTTTCGCTGAGCCGTCTGGCGTTCGATCCCAGCGCGTTCGGCTGGCTTGGAGGCAGGGTGCTGGAGGCCGTTATCTACACACGGTTGTGCCGCAACATGGATGCGGACGGGATCGTCGCGGCCTTCCAACCGGCCCTCGATCGCGTCACGTCAGCTCTCGCCACAGCCCCGCCTGGATCGCCGGGCGTGCGTGATGATGCGAAATGGACTGCCAGGACCGAGCTAATCGCGCTCGGGGGGAGTGAGAAGCCGTCTTGGAATACGACCCCGACTCTCTGACGTACCTGAAGGTAATCCCGAGCTTCACGTGCTCGCGTGGATGTCACTACTGCTACAACGTCAAGCTCGGACAGGAAACGGAGATGGATGCCGCGGCGACGCGCGTAGCGATGCAGCGCGTCCTGGCCGCGGCGACGCATCCATTTGTCGTCGAGATCATCGGCGGAGAACCACTCGAGCCGCCGGCGCTTGGGGTGACGATCTCGCTCCTCCGTGAACTCGACGACCATCCGAAATGCGCAGGGACTGTGGTGAGCACGGCGGTCGCATCGCCCTTCATCCTCGACCGCATCCTGCCGTCGGTCGCGCGCATCTACTTGTCTGTGGACGTGTCAGCGAGCCGCGCGAACCGGAAGGTGCTGTCGACGTCTCGTCTTGCGTCCGTCGCTCGGCGATGTCGCGCGTACGACGTCGATCTCTTTCTCAGCACAGTTCTGTTCGGCGATGAGACGTCCGAGTCGCTGGAGCGATTCGTTCGTGACGCCGCTGATGCGGGCGTCAACCATGTCGGGTTTTCACACCAGACGGCGACGCCGCTCGACTCCGATGCGATTCAGGTCGCGATTGGTCAGTACTACGAACTGTTTCGCCTCCGCCTCATGTATAGCGGTCGCATCGCCGTCGTCGGCACGATCCTTGACTCCGTCGAGTTGTCGGTTGTCGGTGGCCGTCGGACAGCATCATGCGAGTGTGGGAGCAAGTCGATAGTCATCGAGCCGGACGGCGCTTTGGTTCCGGGCCTCTGCGCCGACCACCGCGACGCCCGAGTTTCGGTGCACGACTTTCGGGCGGTTCGTTCGGAGAGGAACGTGGCGCTGCTCGGCGGCGCCTGCGGATCCTGCTCGTTGTGGCCGGTTTGCCAGGGTGGCTGCGCCTTCGAGGGGATGCGAACGAATGGCTCGCTCCTCGAGCGAGACGAGACGCAGTGCCGGGTGATGCTCGGCGTCACCGAGCGCGTGGCGCGCGACATCGCCAAGGTACGCGCCACCTGATTGGCGTAGCTCGATCATGCACGTCGGTAGACGCGCTGGACTCGCGCCTGATCGCGTGGGGCGACGATGAGCTGGTCGATGTTGACGTGGCTCGGTCGGGTGACGGCGAAGGCCACGCACTCGGCGACGTCGTCGGCGGTGAGTGGCGTCATCCCGGCGTACACCTGATCGGCGCGACCCTCGTCGCCGTCGAAGCGGACCTTGCTGAACTCGGTATCGACCATGCCGGGCGAAACGTCGGTCACCCGCACGGGTTGGCCGAGGAGCTCGAGCCGTAGCGTCGCCGTCACCGCGCGCAGCGCGTGCTTGGCCGCCGTGTAGCCGGCGCCGCCGTCGTACGTTTCCAACCCGGCGACTGAACCGATGTTCACGACATGCCCGTCGCCGCTGGCGATCAGCTGGGGCAGGAAGGCGCGGGTGACGCGCATCGTTCCGAGGACATTGGCCTCGTACATCCATCGCCACTTCTCGTCGTCGGCCTCGGCGATCGGATCCAGACCGAGCGCACCGCCGGCGTTGTTGACCAGCACTGCGCAGTCGCTGACTGCGTCCGCAAATGACTCGACCGACCCGGGGTCGGTGACGTCGAGAGGGAGCGCGTGCGCTCCGATCTCAACGGCAACGGCCGCGAGCCGGTCGATCCGCCGCGCCCCCACGGTGACCTTAAAGCCCGCAGCGACCAAGCGGGCGGCAGTCGCCGCGCCTATCCCGCTGCTGGCTCCCGTGACAACGGCGCTGCGCACGCCGCAATTGTGGCCGGTTAGGCGCTACGCGCTCTCTTTCACCTTCTGGGCGGCGCGCTGCTGCCGCTCGAAGGTCTCGGCCTTGGCTTCCTTGACCTCGGCCTTCACTTGGTTCTCCAGGGCGCGGAGGCGCTCGGTGCCCTTCTTCTGCTGGGCCTCGCCTTCCTTCCGCCAGGCGTCGTTGTTGACGACGGAGCCGAGGAACTCCTTGCCCAGGCCGAGGAACTTGTCGGCAAAGCCACGCACATTCTCTGGGTCGATTCGCTGGAGTCTCATGCGCTACTGCTACCCACAGGCAGCATTCAGCAAACTTCAGGAAGCGGGCTGGTCGCCTTCCAACGCTTCTTCGGCCTCCGACAGCGACAGCAGCTTCCCCTTGCGTCGCTGATCCCAGAGCCAGTACAGGGTGAGGCCGATCGACAGGACGAGGAGCCACTTGAAGTAGCGGCTGTAGAAGTTGTTGATCGCGTCGAGCGGGCCTTTGATGCTCTCGGCCAGCCGGTAGTAGAAGACGACGGCCACGAACGTCCCGACGACGTTGAAGAACGCGAACGTGCGTATGCGCATCCCCGTCGCGCCGGCGAGTACGCAGACCAGCGGCCCCGGGAAGAAGAACACCATCACCGGCGCCGCCCGGCGGAAGAGGCGCTCGATGCGCCGGACGATGCCGCTGTTGTTGTCGAAGCGCTGCTCGACCCACTTGACCGCGTTGTCGCCGTAGAGGAAGCCGAGCAGGAAGAAGAGCGGATCTGACGCCAGCTTCCGGATCACGGCGACGATCACGTAGGGCACGAACGCCACGCCGCGGTTGGCGACCAGGAGCAGGTAGCGGGTGCGCGGCTCCATGGCGACGAGCCACATCGGATGTCGCTTGAGGAGGGCGGGATGGATCGCGTTGCCGACGGTGCCGATCGTGATCAGGACGATGATCGGAGCGAGGATGAGGATGAGCGTGCGGCGGCTCGGGCGGGGCCGTTCCTCGGCTGGCGCGTCAGGGCGAGGTTCCGTCACTGATGCCTAAAGTTCCTCACCATGCGCAGCACGATGCAAGACGCTCCTCTCGTCATCACCGACCTGTTCCGCCATGGGCGCGCCGTGTACGGCAACAGCGAGATCGTCACGTTAGAGGAAACCGGTTCGCGGAGGGCGTCCTACGCCGAGGTCGCCGATCGGTCCGAGAAGCTGGCTGCCGCGCTGCAGCGCCTCGGCATCGAACCCGGTGATCGCGTCGCCACGTTCAGTTGGAACGTCCAGGAGCATTTCGAGGCATATATGGCGGTCCCGTGCATGGGCGCCGTCCTCCATACGCTGAACTTCCGCCTGTTCCCCGAGCAGCTCACCTACATCGTCAACCACGCCGAAGACCGCGTGGTGATCGTGCACCACACGAACCTGCCGCTCCTGGCCGCGGTGATGGACGACCTCAAGACCGTCGAGCACGTCATCGTCGTCGGGCCCGACACCGGCGAGGTCCCGAATGCACTCTCATACGACGAGCTGCTTGGCGCCGAGGACACCGGGTTCGCCTGGCCCGAGGTAGATGAGCGGTCGGCGGCGGCCATGTGTTACACGAGCGGCACCACGGGCAACCCGAAGGGCGTGGTCTACAGCCACCGCTCGACCTACCTCCACTCGCTCGCCGAGCAGTCCGGGGCCAGCTTTGGCCTCAACGAGCGCGACCGCATCCTGCCGCTCATGCCGATGTTCCATGCCAACGCGTGGGGGTTGCCGTACGCGGGGTGGAGTGTGGGCGCCGACTTCCTCTTGCCGAACCGCTTCGCCCAGGCCGAACCGTTCACCAAGTTCATCGAAGAGGAGAAGGCGACCTTCGCCGGCGCGGTGCCGACGGTGTGGAACGACGTGCTGCGCTACGCGGCCGATCATCCCGTCGACTTGTCGTCGTTGCGCATGATCATCTCGGGCGGCTCGGCGGTGCCCCGCAGCCTGATCGAAACGTTCGAGGCGCGCTTCGGCGTACCGATCATGCAGGCGTGGGGCATGACCGAGACCAGCCCGCTGGCCGCGGTGGCCTGGCCGCCCAAGGACTCGGCCCCCGAGGACAAATTCGCGTGGCGCGCCAAGACCGGACGGCTCATGGTTGGCGTCGAGTTGCGCATCACCGGCGACGACGGCGGGGCGCTGCCGTGGGACGGCGAGGCAGTGGGGGAGATCGAGGTCCGAGGGCCGTGGATCACCGGCGAGTATTACAAGGACGACGCGCCGGACAAGTTCCACGACGGCTGGCTTCGTACCGGCGACGTCGGCTCGGTCGACCCGCAGGGCTTCATCCAGATCACGGACCGGGCCAAGGACGTCATCAAGTCCGGGGGCGAGTGGATTAGCTCCGTCGAACTCGAGGGCATCCTCCTGGCCCATCCCGACGTCGTCGAGGCCGCGGTTATCGGCGTCCCCGACGACCGGTGGGACGAGCGTCCGTTGGCGTGTGTCGTCGCGGCGGATCGCGACAGCTGCTCGTTCGAGACGCTGCGGTCGTTCCTCGGCGAGTCGGTCGCGCGGTGGCAATTGCCGGAGCGCTGGGCGTTCATCGACGAAGTCCCGAAGACCAGCGTCGGCAAGTACGACAAGAAGGTGCTGCGGGCGCGCTACGCCGACGGCGACCTCGAGGTCACGACACTCTGAGCGTTCCCTTCATCCCCGCCTGTTTGTGGCCGGGGATGCGGCAGTAGTACTCGTACGTGCCCGCCGGGGCCTGGAACTCGGCCCGCCGGGTGGCGCCCACCGGCACCTTGAGATCGAGGTTGAGGGCGTCGATCGTCAGCGTGTGCCAGAACAGGTCTTTGTTCTTCAACCGCACCGAGAGCTCCCCGTTGCGCGCCGTCAATCTGGTGGGGGAGAAGCGGACGCCCTTGGCCGACAGCGCGAGATCGCTCGTTCGGCTGGCTGGCGCATCGGCGATCGTCTGTGACGCGGCGACGGCGCCGCCGCCGGCAACGAGGAGTGCGAGCGGGACGATCAGCGTGCTGATGCCCACCGCGGCGACGATCCCGGCGACCGCGATGGCGGCGAGGCCGACCGGCGCGACGACGTAGGCGACCTGGTCGTGGTGCCGCACGTTGCTGGCTGCGGCGGGGAGCATCCAGAACGCGGCGTCGAGGAAGACGATCCCGAGGACGATGCGGCCGAGCAAGCCGTTCCGCAGGGGCAGCAACAGCACGCCACCGAGCACCGCGATCGAAAAGGCGATTGCCTCGACGTCACGCATGACGATTCCGGTGGCGAGCATCGCCACGAAGGCGAGCAGCGCGATCTTGTGGAGCAGTTGCCGCGACCGGGAGGGGGCCATCGCCGTAGTTTGGCGAAATGACCGCCTCAGCGCGCGAACGGTTGCTCGCGGCGACGTTCGAGTGCGTGGCTCGCTACGGGATCGCCAAGACGACCGTGGAGGACGTCGCCCGCCAGGCGGGCCTCTCCCGGGCGACCGTGTACCGCCAGTTCCCCGGCGGCAAGGAGCAGCTCGTCAACAACACGATCGCCTGGGAGGCAGGCCGCTTTTTCGAGCGGTTGACGGTCGCCGTCGCCGACGCCCCCGACCTCGAGACGCTGCTCATCGACGCGTTGATGTTCGCCCACCAGGCGTTCGAGGAGCACGCCGTGCTCCAGAAGGTGCTCGAGACCGAGCCCGAACTCCTCGTCCCGCAGCTCACGGTTGAGAGCACCCGCCTGACGGCGTTCATCCGCAACTTCCTCGCGGCACCGCTCGAACGGGCTCGGGCCCAGCTCGTACCCGGCCTCGACATTGACTGGGCCGCCGACCACATTGCCCGGCTCGTGCTGAGCTTCGTAGGCACGCCCGGGCGGTGGGACCTCACCGACCGCCCACAGGTCGAGCAGCTCGTCCGCACCGAGCTCCTCGCCGGCGTGTTGGCCTGAGCGGTGACCGGCTACGCGGGCTGAACCTCGAACCTCAGCGAGCCTGCCCAGACGGCGTCGGTGACGACGATGTCCCAGCCTGTGCACCCGAAGGGCCACGGAACCGAGGGGACGGGGTTGACGAAGCTGATCGGCCCGAAGTTCTGCATGGTGCCACCGGGCGCGCTGTTGGTGTAGCCGGCGTAGTGGCCGCTGCCGCCCGTCACGGTCATGTGCAGCGCTTCATCGGGGTAGCGGAAGAACGTTCCACTCAAGCCGTCGCCGCTGCCGTCGGTCGCCGTGATCACCCAGGTCCCGGTGTAGCCGCCCGGGCAGCTCCGGAAGGATCTCTGTGTGACCGCGATCGCCCACGCTCGATGCGTCCCGGTTATGCCGTGGCCTGTATACGGCGTGGTGCAAGTCGGATACATCACGAACGGGGTGCAGGTCGTTTCACCGGCCGCGGCGTACGCGACGTCGATGGTGACGGTCTCACTTGCGTGGGCCGGCGGCGCCAGTCCGAAGATTCCGGCCCCGAGAAACAGGGCAGCGAGCATTACTCGCATTCGTCCCATGACAGCCTCCCCAGCTCGTGGAACCTCCGTACGTTACCGCGTGTGACCTATGGCACAGTGAGACGCGGTTGACGATGAGACATATTTGGGTAACGTGTCTCACGTGCCGGTTCTCGAAGCCCCTGTAGTCGCTGGGCTCACCGCACAAGAAGAACGGATCGTCGACGCCGCTCTGCGGTGTTACGCACGGTGGGGCGTCGCCAAGACCACCCTCGACGACGTCGCGCGAGAGTCGGGCTACAGCCGGGCGACCGTCTACCGCTTCGTTCCCGGCGGTAAGGACGGGCTGCTCGACAGCGTCGTCGCCGCCGAGGTGGCGCGGGCCTTCGCCGTCATCGGCCGGCGCCTCGACGCCGCGACCGACCTCGAAGACCTTCTCGTCGGCGGCATCTCCACCGCCGCGAACCTCCTCGGCGGCCATCCGGCCCTTCAGTACCTGCTCCGCCACGAGCCCGAAGTGGTGCTGCCGCGCATCTCGTTCCACGAAGCCGACGCGGTTCTCGGCACCGTCAGCGCGTTCGCGGCGCCGTACCTCGCCCGTTGGGTCGACGTCAGCGTCGACGCGCCACGCGCCGCGGAGTGGGTCGCTCGCATTGTCTTGTCGTACATCTGCTGCCCGTCCGCGTCCGTGGACCTCGGCAGCGAGGAATCAGTCAGAAACCTGGTGCGGACCTTCGTCCTGCCCGGTCTCGTCAACTAGCAGGAGGAAGTCCCACCATGGCCACCAACGAGGAACTCATCGGGCGTAGCGACATCAACGACCTCGAGGCGATCCTGTCGGTCACCAACACCGACAGGGACGCGGTGATCCACGAAGTGCGGTCGAACTACGACGTGATCTTCACGTGGGACTACGAGAAGGGCGCCCGGCCCAAGCTCAACCGGTTGTACGAGAAGTCCAAGACCTCGATGTGGAACGGCGAGACCGACCTGCCCTGGGAGACCGAGGTCGACCAGGAAGCCGTCGTGATGGCGAACGCGATGAGCGCGGGCGGCTTCACCGCCGGCATGGAAGGCGAGCTGGCGGACACGATCTTCGCCAAGTGGGGGCCCAAGGAGTGGGTCCAGATGGGCGTCGAGAGTCAGAACTGGACGCTCTCGCAGTTCCTTCACGGCGAGCAGGGTGCGCTGGTGTGCACCGCCAAGATCGTCGAATCAGTGCCGTGGATCGACGCCAAGTACTACGCAGCCACACAGGTGATGGACGAAGCTCGCCACGTGGAGGTCTTCGCCAAGTACCTCGACACCAAGCTGTCGGGCCACTATCCGATCAACGCCCACCTCCAGCTGCTCCTCGACGACATCATCCAGGACAGCCGGTGGGACATGACCTATCTCGGCATGCAGATCATGGTCGAGGGGCTGGCCCTCGCCGCCTTCGGCTTCATCCACCAGCTCACCACCGAGCCGCTGCTCAAGCAGCTGCTTCGGTATGTGATGAGCGACGAAGCGCGCCACGTCGCGTTCGGCGTGCTGAGCCTGCAGGACTATTACCAAGAGCTCAACGCCGCCGAGTTGCGCGAGCGCCAGGAGTTCGCGTTCGAGGCTGCGGTCCGCATGCGCGACCGGTTCCTCCAGCAAGAGGTCTGGGAGCGGATGGGGATCGACGTCAAGACGATCCTGCCGTTCGTCATGAACTCGCCCGAGCGCGCCGGCTTCCAGTCGATGCTGTTCTCCAAGATCGTGCCGAACTGCAAGAAGCTCGGCCTGCTCGACGCCGGTGCCACCAACGGCAAGCCCGGGTGGCTCCGCGAGAAGTTCACCGAGCTCGGTGTCATCGCCTTCGAAGACTGGGCCGACACCGGCGAGGAGTACGCGATGTTCCAGCTCGCGGAGGGCGAAGTCGCCGCCGCGGCTGTCGGCGCGTCCTAGTTAGGTAACGAACCCCGAGACATCGACGATCACATCAGCCACACCCTGGCTGATGGAGATGTCGACACCGCCGCTCGCGCCCAACTTCACGACGACGAGGTTCGGCACGATCTGACCGGGGGCGAAGTTCACGTCCGATGTCGACGGCGCGGCCACGCCGCTGGGCCACACCGTGACCCAACCGTCGAGATTCGGCCGGACGACGGTGACGTTGAGGATCGCCGCGGTCGCGCCGGTGGGGACGCCGCCCGCACTGGTTACCTGAACGGTCAACGGCGCCCCGCCCGCGACCTTCGTGCCGCCGCGCGTGTCAAGGAGCCGTACGGGTTTGATCGACGAGATCGCTCCGGCGCCGCTCCCCGTCTCGGTGAACCAGCCCGAGACGTCGACGACCACCTGCGTTGATCCGAACGCGTTGGCGATGTTGATCTTGCCGGCGTTGGGACCTGAGGTCGGGACGGGGATGATCGCCCGGTTGGCGAGTGTCTGGCCGGCCACGAAGTTCAGGTTGGACACGTTGGGTTGCGACGCGCCCGCCGGCCACGCGGTGAGGAAGCTGGCCGACGTCGGTTGCGTGACCGTCAGGTTGACGGCAATCGCGGTGACGCCGCTCGCGGGCACGGCCCCGACGCCGGTTACCTGAACACTGCGCGTCGCGCCGGACCCGAGTGGCCCACCGTTGAGGCGCGTGTCGAGGGCACGCGCCGGGGTGATCGGCTGGAAGCGCCCGGCCGGCCCCGCCGGCGCGGTGTCGTAGTAGCCGGCCAGGTCGAGGATCAGGTCGTTCTGGCCCGCCGAATTGAAGATCGAGATCGTGCCCGATGTGCCGACGCGCACGCTCACCAGGTTGGCGACCGACTGGTTCGGCAGGAAGTTCACGTTGGACGCGACCGGGACGGCCGAGCCCGTCGGGAAGACCGTCAGGAACCCATCGGCGGTCGTGTTGGTTGTCGTCACGTTGATGACGAAGCCCGACACGCCGGCGCGCGGGATCCCGTTGAAGCCCTTCATCACCACGATGCGTGTCTCGCCGCTGGTCAGTGGGTTGTGCGTGACGCGCGTGTCGAGGATCCGCGTCGGGCCGACGGGGTGGAACCGGCCGCGGCGCGGCTGCACGTCGATCACGCCCGTCATCGCGAGGTGGATCGAGCAGTGGTAGCTGAACGACCCGATCGTCGGCATCGTCACCGCGAACACCCCACCAGGCGCGAGGTTGCCGGAGTCGAAGGCGCCGTCGTCCGCGGTCGCGGTGTGGGTGGTGGCGCCGTTGTTGCGGAAGAACACGCGATCGCCCTCGGTCACGGTGACGGCGTGTGGCGTGAAGGTGAAGTCGGTGATGGCGACGTCGCTCGTCGGCGCGAACGCGCTTGTCTGCGGTGTGGGAGGCGCGGTCGCGAAGTCGACGGCGTTGTTGTCGGTGTCGACGCCGTCGGGCTGACGCTGGGCGGTCTCGTCCGTGGTCGGCGTGGCGGCCGCCGACGCCTCGATGAACGCGCTGCCGTTGGAGAACCCGACCTGGTCGACGATGACGCTCCCCGCATTGACGATCGCCACGCCCCCGTCATCGGTGACCCCGATGGCATAGGTCAGGTCGCTCGGGCCCGTGTAGCCGCCGGAGTTGGCGATCAGATAGAAGCGGTTGGGCGCCAGCGTGGTGGCCGCCGGGATCACGACGCGATCGGCGGTCACGCCAGAGCCGTTGCTGCCGCGAAGCTTCCAGCCGCTGATGTTCACGGCGACGTTGCTGCTGTTGTACAGCTCGACGAACTCGTCGAGCGCGCCACCGGGCCCGCGCGTGCGCAGCTCGTTGATGACCACGCCCGGTCCCGCCGCGCTGGCGGGCGGCGCTCCGGTTATGACCGCGGCGCCGACGACCGCAGCTAATACGAGCACACGACCGCAACGCTTGATCATGCGGTACACGGTAACCACCTCCGGGAAACAAGCCTTGGTAACTGGGCGGGGGAGGTGGTACTCGACTTGTAGCATGCGCAGGCAATGGCGCACCAGAGCCTTCCGAGATTGCGCGTGCTCCATGCGGTGCGCCTGCGCGGGTTCGTCGACGACGCGGCCGTGGCCACGTTGGCCGGCGTCGATGCGCCCACAGCCTCGTCGCTCCTGGCCGAGCTGGCGGCTGATGGGCTTGCCACCAAGCGAGAAGGACGCCTGAGCGGGTGGTCGGTCACGCCTGACGGCCGGGCCAGCGACGCCAAGGCGATCGCCGACGAGTTGGACGCCACGGGCGCTCGAGCCATCGTGGAGGACTGCTATCAGCGATTCCTAAGCGTCAACCACAAGATGCTCGAGTGCTGCACGCAATGGCAGCTACGAACCGTCGACGGCGAGCAGGTGCCCAACGATCACAGCGATCCCGACCACGACGCGGCCGCCGTCGCCGCGCTGGCCACGATCGACGACGCCGTGCAGCCGGTGTGCTCCGAGTTGGCAGCCGCCTTCGACAGGTTCGCCGGTTACGGCCCTCGCCTGCAGGACGCGCGGCGCAAGATCGAGACAGGCGACACCGACTTCTTCACCAAGCCGCTCATCGACTCGTATCACACCGTGTGGTTCGAGCTGCACGAGGACCTCCTCGTGACGCTCGGTATTGAACGGTCGAAAGAGTGAGGCGAAGGCGGAGCCGGAGCCGATCCGTGCAAGTAAAGGAAGGTGCACCGTGAGTGCGATCCCCGGGCGCTTCGGCGCCGTGCTGACGGCGATGGCGACGCCCTTCAATGCCGACGGGAGCCTTGACCTCGATGGCGCGCAGACCCTGGCGAAGTACCTGGTCGAGCACGGCAACGACGGCATCGTGGTCGCCGGCACAACTGGCGAAGCGCCGACGTTGACCGACGACGAGCAACGCGATCTGTGCCGGGCCGTCCGTGAGGCGGTGACCGTTCCGGTCATCGCCGGCGCGACGAGCAACGACACCGCGCATTCCGTCCATCTCACGAAGGCGATCACCGCGACCGCCGTCGACGCGATCCTCGCCCAGACGCCGTATTACAACCGTCCGTCGCAGGCTGGTATCTCCGCCCATTTCCGGGCGATCGCGGCGGCCACCGAACTGCCGGTGATGCTCTACGACATTCCAATCCGGACGGGTCGCAAGATTGCTCACGACACGCTCGTCGAACTGTCGCGCGACGTGCCCAACATCGTCGCGGTGAAGGACGCGGTGAGCGACCCCGCGCTGTCCGCGGCCCTGGTGGCGGCGGCGCCGAGCCTCGAGCTGTACAGCGGCGAGGACAAGATGACGCTGGCCCTCCTCGCCGTCGGCGCGTGCGGCACAGTCAGCGTGGCATCTCACTGGAACGGGCTCCAGCAGGCCGAGATGCTTGCCGCGTTCGCCAAAGGCGATGTCCAGACCGCGCGCGAGATCAACGCGCGTTTGATCGAGTCGTGGGACTTTGAGGGCAGCGAGGCGGCGCCCAATCCGATCCCGACCAAGGCGATGCTCCGTGTGATGGGGTTGCCGGGCGGTCCGTGCCGGCTGCCGATGGGACCCGAGCCCGCCGGGCTCGAAGCCCGCGCCCGCGAGGTTCTGGCGAACCTGGGTGGCTAGCCCGTACCGCATCGCATTCCTCGGCGGCCTCGGTGAGATCGGCCGCAACTGCGCAGTGTTCGAGACCGAGGGCCGCCTGCTCCTCCTCGACTGCGGGCTCATGTTCCCGGACCTCGAGATGCCCGGCGTCGACCTCGTGCTGCCCGACTTCACCTACCTGCGCGACAACGCGGATCGCGTCGACGGATGCATTGTCACGCACGGGCACGAAGACCACGCCGGCGGCCTCTCGTTCCTCCTCCGCGAACTCTCATTCCCGATCTACGGCTCGGAGCTGACGCTCGCCCTCGCCCGCAACCGCATCGAAGAGGCCGGTCTCCTCGATCGCACCGATTTCGTGGCCGTCCGCGATGGCGAGCGCCGCAAGATCGGGCCGTTTGACGTGGAGTTCATTCCCGTGACGCACTCGGTGCCGCACGGCTTCGCGACCGCGTTCCACACGCCGCACGGCGTGATCCTGCACTCCGGGGACTTCAAACTCGACCTCACACCGGTCGACGGGCGCATCACCGACTTGGCCCGCATCGGCGCGCTGTCGAAGGACCCCGGCGTCCTGCTCCTGCTGTCGGATTCGACCAACGCCGAGGAGCCGGGCTACACGGCGAGCGAATCGTCGGTCGGCGAGGTGCTGGCCGACCTGTTTCGCGACCACCCGGACAAGCGCATCATCGTCACCTGCTTCGCGAGCCACATTCACCGGATTCAGCAGGTCGCCGAGGCGGCGATCGGCGAGGGCCGCACGGTGGCCACGTTGGGTCGCTCGATGGGCAAGAACGTCGCCCTGGCGCGCGAGATGGGCCTCCTCGACATTCCCGACGATCGCATCGTCGACATCGAAGAGGTTGGCGACATCGACCCGCGGCGGGTCTGCGTGATCTCGACCGGTTCGCAAGGCGAGCCACTGTCGGCGCTGGCGCTGATGGCCGCAGGCGAGAACAAGTGGCTGAAGGTCGGTCCCGACGACCTGGTCGTCCTCAGCTCACACGCCATCCCTGGCAACGAGGCCAACGTCGGCAAAGTGATCGACGGCCTGCACCGGCTCGGCGCCGAAGTGGTGCACTCCGGCATCGCCGATGTGCACGTCAGTGGCCACGCCATGCAGGGCGAGCTCAAGACGCTGCTGTCCATCGCCCGCCCGCGGTACTTCATCCCCGTGCACGGCGAGTTCCGCCACCTCACCCATCACAGCCGCCTCGCCATGCAGATGGGGGTCGCCGAACAGAACGTGCTGCTCGCCGAGGACGGTGACGTCGTCGAGATCGCCGACGCCGGCGTCGCCTTCGTCGACACCGTGCCATCCGGGTACTTGTACGTCGACGGCATCGTCGGTGACGTCGGCCGTGGCGTGCTGCGCGACCGCAAGGTGCTTTCCGAAGAAGGCGTGATCGTGGTGGTGGTCACGGTCGACACCAAATCCGGCGAGGTGCTCACCGGGCCCGAGATCATCACCCGCGGTTGGGTGCACGCGCCCGAAGCCGAGGAGTTGCTGGAGGACGCCAAACAAGCGGTGGCCAAAGCACTCAAGGACATCGCGCACGGCAAGGTCGACATCGAGACAACCAAGCGCGAGGTGCGCCGCGCGTTGGGTCGCCTGGTCAACGAGCGCACGAAGCGGCGGCCAATGATCGTGCCCGTCGTGATGGAGGTCTGAGGATCCATGCCCGTCGCCCTGGTCACTGGCGCGGCGCGCCGACGCGGGATCGGCCGAGCGACGGCCTTGCGGCTCGCGCGCGACGGCGCCGATGTCGCTTGCCTCGACATTGCGCAGCCGTACGAAGAGTTTCCGGACTACGGGTTGGCCAGCGCCGACGAGCTCGACGAAGTCGTCGCCGAGGTCGAAGCGATCGGGCGGCGCGCGATCGCAGTGCGGGCCGACGTGTCGAGTTGGGACCAGGTGCACGACGCGGTTGCGACAGCGAGCGACGCGCTCGGCGTCATCGACCGCTTGGCCAACGTGGCCGGTGGCGCCGGCTTCGGCATGGGCGCCGGGCCGCTGCTGCAGATCGACGAGCGCGAGTGGGATCAGGTGCTCGACGTGAACTTGAAGGGCACGTGGATGGTGTCGCGAGCGTGTGCCGGCCGCATGGTCGACGCCGGTGTGCCCGGGCGCATCGTCAACGTCTCGTCACAGGCGGGCAAGCGCGGGTTCCCCATGTTGGGCGCGTACTGCGCGGCCAAGGCGGGCGTCATCCTGCTGACCCAGGTCATGGCCGCCGAGCTCGGCGCCCGCAACATCACGGTCAACGCCGTCTGCCCCGGAACCGTCGACACCCGACTTCTCAATCCCGGCGAGGGCGACTTCGCCGCCATGGTGGGCGAGGAGTGGATCGCTCGTGAGATCCCGCTCGGCCGCCTGCAGACCGCCGAGGACGTGGCCAACGCCATTGCCTTCCTGCTGTCGGACGACGCCGCCTACATCACCGGCGAGGCGCTCAACGTCAGCGGCGGCCAGACGATGGTCTGAGGCCCCGGGGCGGTCCTAGGAGGCGCCTGGGGCTGGTGTTACCGTTGTTGCCATTGTGACTTCGACGCGGCGCGCCCCAGCTCGGAGAAAGTCCCCCCAACGACGGCCGGTACATAAGAAGAAGCCGTCGCTCTTCGCCCGCGCCCGTACGTCGCTGGCGACGCACCTCGGTCGCCAGGCCGACGACATCTGGGGCGTCATCCTCGTGCTCGCTGCGGTCCTGTCGGCCCTCGCCATCTACGCCAACGTCGTTGGTCCGGCGGGTCACGCCCTCCGAGACGGCGCGGCTGACGTCTTCGGTTGGGGCCGGTTCCTGGTCCCGATCGCGCTGGCCGGGGTTGGCGCCGCGTTGATGCAGGGTCGGGCCCGCCACGAGCCGGCCCGGGCCGCGATCGGCTTCGGCTTCCTCCTCGTTGCCGTCAGCGGTCTCGCCGAGATCGCCAGCGATGCCGGCGGCTATTTGGGCGCGGCGAGCGGCCACCCGCTGAAGTCCCTACTCGCCGGCTGGGGCGCAGCTGCCGTGCTGCTCACGGTGCTGTTCCTCGCGGCGCTGGTGCTGACCCGCACGCCGGTCCGCGGCGTGGCCGCCCATGCCAGCGCGGCGGCCCGGTTCTGTGGTCGGCACCTCGCCCGATTCGCCCGCTCGCTCGGGACCGTCGGCCACCGCGAAGAGCTGGACGAAACGCACGACCGTCACCCCGCCGCCCAGGAGCCCCTGCCGGAACCGGAGCCCGAAGACGACGAGCCACCGCTTGACGTCCACGTCGACGACCTCCTAGAGGAGCCCACCGGCGAGCAGATGAAGATCGACCTCGGCCCCGCGCACGAGCAGAAGGGCCCGCGCGGCCCGTGGCGCCTGCCGCCGGTAGCGCTGCTCAAGAAGGCCAAGGCGATGGAGATCGACCGCCGCATGCTCGAAGCAGGGGGCCGCACGCTCGAGGACGCCCTCGCTGCCCATGGCGTCGAGACGTCGGTCACTGGCATGACCGTCGGCCCGACCGTCACGCGCTACGAGTTGGAACTCGGACCGGGCGTCAAGGTCGCCCGGGTCACCAGCCTCAACCGCGACATCGCCTACGCCATGGCGTCGCCCGATGTCCGAATCCTGGCGCCGATTCCCGGCCGTTCGGCCATCGGCGTGGAGGTGCCGAACCGGCAGCGCCAACTGGTCTCGCTCGGCGACATCCTCGCCAGCGCCGACGCCAAGGCCGCCGTTCATCCCCTGGAAGTCGGGCTCGGCCAAGACATCGCCGGCCGGCCCGTGATGATGAACCTGGCCGAGATGCCGCACCTGCTGATCGCCGGGGCCACGGGCGCCGGCAAGTCGAGCTGCATCAACGCCATCGTGTCGTCGGTCCTCATGCGGTCGACGCCGGACCAGCTGCGCCTGATCCTCATCGACCCCAAGCGCGTAGAGCTGGGCAACTACAACAACCTGCCGCACCTCCTCACGCAGGTCGTCGTCAACCCCAAGCGCGCCGCCAACGCACTGGCATGGGCGGTCAAGGAGATGGAGCGCCGGTACGACGTGCTGGCCGAGGTCGGCGTCCGCGACATCACGGGGTACAACGCCGCCTTCGATCGCGGCGACCTCACCGCCGAGCCCGGCCACGGCGATCGCGAGTACGAGCGCCTCCCGTTCATCCTCATCATCGTCGACGAGCTCAACGACCTGATGATGGTGGCGGCGCGCGACGTCGAGGAATCGATCTGCCGCATTGCCCAGATGGCGCGGGCCGTCGGCATCCATCTCGTCATCGCAACGCAGCGGCCGTCCGTCGACGTGATCACCGGTGTCATCAAGGCCAATATCCCGTCGCGTCTCGCGTTCGCGGTCTCGTCGCTCGCGGACAGCCGCGTGATCCTCGACCAACAGGGTGCCGAGCGGTTGATCGGCAAGGGCGACCTCCTCCTACTGAGCGCGGCGTCGAACGTCGCCCGCCGCGTGCAGGGCGCGTGGATCAGCGAAGAGGAAGTCCGCAAGGTCGTGGCCCACTGGCGCCGCCAGTCCGGGCCGCAGTACATCGAGGGCGTCGAGGGCGACGACACGCCGGCGGGTGTCGCTGGCGCGCTGGGCGGTGACGCGGGCGACGACGAAGAACTGCTCGACGCCGCGCTCGAGATCGTGGTGCGATCGCAGCTCGGCTCCACGTCGATGCTGCAGCGCAAGCTCAAGGTCGGCTTCGCCCGTGCCGGCCGCTTGATGGACCTACTGGAGCGACGCGGCGTCGTCGGGCCCTCAGAGGGTTCTAAGGCGCGCACGGTGCTGATGACCGTCGAAGAGCTCGAGAACCTCCGCGAGGCGGCCCGCTAGTCCGCTAGGCGTTGTCTGTCCCTTCAGGCGAGGTTCAGCGCGATCGATCCGACGCGCAGGGGCAGCAGGAGTGGCGGGATGCCACACGCTGAGATGGGTTCGTGGAAGTTCACGGTCTGCCAGTTCGCGGTGAGGCCGCTGAATCGGCCACTCGCGGCGGTCACGTTCATGTACAGCGTGTTGTCGTAGCCGCAGAGCGGCACTCGCGCTTGACCCGCGACCGCGTCGCCCGGATGCGTGGCGCTGGCCAGGAGAAAGTTCCCGTAGTAACCGCTCGCGCCGCCGCCGGTGTAGCGATTGGAGATCGTCATCTGGATCTTCCATCGCTCGCCGGTAGCCGTCGTCAGGCCATTGCCCTTCCATTGCTCGGGGATCGCCAACGGATAGGTCGGGCGCAGCGTTCCCCACGCGTAGGCGATGTCGACTGTCAGCGTGGTTGGTGTCGCGGCTTTGGCCGGTGCGGCGAGGCTGCCCAGTAGCAGCGCGAGCCCGCATGTCACGACCGTCAGTGTCCGTCGCATCGTTGCCCCTCCCAGCGCCCCAGTGACGAGAAAAGGGTACCCCCGGACGCGACGAGGCGCCCTCGTCATTGAGGGCGCCTCGTGCGTTGGTGGAACGTTGGTGCTAGGCGGCGGAACGGAGGCCGGTGTGCCGGACCTCAGGCTCCTCACCCTCGGACGAACCGAGGTAGTGGAACGCCGCACGCCACACGCTGGTGGTGCCCGCCACAACGAAGCCGGTCGCCCACATGCTCATCCATTCCTCGCGAAGGACGATGCCCCACGCGCTGAACAGCGAGTAGTCGATGGCGAGCACGCCGGCGACGGCAAGAACCATCGTCACCAGTGTGTGGAACTTCGTGAGCCCAGGTACCAGATCCTCGACAACGTCGACGATCTTGAACAGCGCGAGACCGAGTAGCACGGTGATCGCAAAGTCATGCATTTGGGTGTTGCCTCCTGACGGGAGGTCGTGGATTCCCGTCAACAGTTCGACCGCCGGGTCAACGCGTAGGTAACAAGGTTTTGCACCTACGCTCACGCGATGCGCGCCAAGGCGCCGGCGTCGTCGGCCAATCTCGGTCCCGGCTTCGACACGCTCGCGCTCGCGCTCGCACTGCACGTCGAAGTCGACGTACAGCCGGCAGAGCAGCTGGTGCTGCGAGCCGAAGGGGAGGGTAGCGACATCCCCGCAGATCGCAACCACCTCGCCGTTCAGGTTGTGCGCGGCGTGTTGGGTCACGACCGCGTCGCGATCACCGTGCGCTCGGCGATCCCCGTTGGCCGCGGCCTCGGATCATCGGCATCGCTCGCCGTGGCCGCCGCGGCAGCCGCCGGCGCCGATGATCCGCTCGCGGTCGCCGCCGCCATCGACGGCCACCCCGAGAACGCGGCGGCATCGGTGCTCGGTGGCCTGGTCACCGCAACGGTCGTGAACGACCACCCCGTCGCCGCGCCGTTGTCGCTCGACCACGGGTTGCGCTTCGTGCTGCTCATCCCGTCTCGTGCGCTGCCCACTGCGCGGGCTCGCCAAGCGTTGCCCGGCCAGGTGCCGCATCACGACGCCGCGTTCAACCTCGGGCGCATGGGCATCCTCCTGGCCGGTCTGGCCGACCACCGACTGCTCGTTCGCGAAGCGACCGAGGACCGCCTGCACCAAGGCGCCCGCACGCCGCTCTTCCCGGAGGCTGGCTACCTCACCGCGGGACTGGTCGACGCCGGCGCGCTGGCCGCGTGCTGGTCAGGGGCGGGGCCGAGCCTCCTCGGCATCTGCACGGCAGACAGCGCATCACGCGTGCGTGCGGCGGGCGAGGGCCTGCTGGCCGAGGCCGGCGTGCCGGGCCGGGCCGTCGTCCTCGATGCCGACCACGAGGGCCTCGTTATCGAGGAGTCACCGCCCATCCACCCGTAGGCACGGTTCATGCGTGAAACTGTCGCCATGGCCGAATACGAGGGCTACTGCGTCAAGTGCCGCGAGAAGCGGACGTTCGAGGGCAACGTCGTTGAGACTGCCAACGGACGCCGGGCTGCACAGGGCTTGTGCCCTGTCTGTGGCACCAAGATGAACCGGATTCTCGGGAAGGCGTAGCAGCAACTAGGCAATTAGCTTCTGCCGCGTGCCAACGCGGCCGTCGCGCGAACTGATAGCGGTATCGAACCCCCATCCCGGGCGGGACTACGAGGTGTCTTGCACCTCGCCTGAGTTCACGTGCGTCTGTCCGATGACGGGGCAACCCGACTTCGCAACCGTCACGGTGCGTTACGTACCCGACGCGTCGATCGTCGAGTTGAAGTCGCTCAAGCTCTACTTGTGGAGCTATCGCGACGAGGGCGCGTTCCACGAGGATGTGACCAACCGCATCCTCGACGATCTCGTCGCCGCGATCGGGCCGAGACGGATGACCGTCACGACTGATTGGAACGTTCGCGGCGGCATTCACACCGTTGTGGAGGCTTCCCATGAGCAGTGAGCTGACGATGGTCACCGAGGGCCTGCAGTTCCCGGAGGGTCCCGTGGCGATGCCCAACGGCGACGTCATCGTGTGCGAGCTCAAGTCGGGGAACCTGACCCGCGTCAAGCCCGATGGGACCAAGGAGCTTGTTGCTCACCTGGGTGGGAGCCCCAACGGGGCGGCGCTCGGGCCCGACGGCAAGATGTACGTCTGCAACAGCGGCGGGTGGCGGTGGACCGAGGTGGCGGGGATGACGCTGCCCGGCGAGCACGGCATCACGGCGGGCGAGGACTACATCGGCGGGCGCATCCAGCGCGTCGACCTCGAGACCGGCGCGTTCGAGGATCTGTACACCGAGTCCGACGGCGTGCCCTTGAAGGCGCCGAACGACCTCGTCTTCGACTCGGCCGGCGGGTTCTGGTTCACCGATCACGGCCACATCTACGAGCGTCATCGCGACCGCACCGGCATCCACTACGGGAAGGCCGACGGTTCTGAGGTGCACGAGGTCATTTTCTCGGTGGACGGCCCCAACGGCATCGGCCTCTCGCCCGACGAGAAGCGGTTGTACGCGGCCGAGACCCACACCGGACGCGTCTTCTACTGGGACGTGCAGGAGCCGGGAACCGTGCCGGCGGCGCCGTTCGGCAACGGCGGTCAGCTGCTGGCCGGGCTGCCCGACATGCAGCTGCTCGACTCGCTCGCGATCGACGGCGACGGCTGGGTATGTGTCGCCACGCTGGTCAACGGCGGCATCACGTCGATCTCGCCCGATGGCGCCACGATCCAGCACCTGGCCACTGGCGATCCGCTCACGACGAACATCTGCTTTGGCGGCGACGACTTTGGAACCGCGTTCATCACGCTGTCCGCGTTCGGGCGCCTGGCCAAGATCGCGTGGCCCCGCAAGGGCCTCAAACTCCCGTACCAGTAGATTTGTAAGGTGCCTCAGGCCTATTGGGTCGAGACGCTCGGCTGTCCGAAGAACCAAGTGGACTCCGACAAGCTTGTTGGCACTCTCGAGGCCGACGGCTACGTCGGCGCCGCATCGGCCGCTGACGCGGACCTCGTCGTCGTCAACACCTGCGCGTTCATAGACGCGGCGCGCCAGGAGTCCATTGACACGATCCTGGCGCTCACCGACGCCAGGCGCGACGGGGCGCGGGTCGTGGTCACCGGGTGCATGGCCGAGCGCTACGGCGCCGAACTGGCCGACGCCATCCCCGAAGTCGACCTGGTTGCCGGTTTCGGGGTGCCGGTCACGCTGCGGACCAAGAGCACGGTCCCGTCGTTCGACCTGCTCAACCTGCCCCGACCGCCGGCGCGGGCGCCGTGGGCCTACGTGAAGGTGGCCGAGGGCTGCGACCGCACGTGCGGGTTCTGTGCCATCCCGTCGTTCCGGGGCAAGCAGCGGTCGCGGACGCAGGCCGACATCCTCGCCGAGGTCGACGCGTTGAACGCGAAGGAGATTGTGCTCGTCGCTCAGGACCTGGCGTCGTACGCCAAGGACATCGGAGAGCGGGGCGCGATCGTTCCGCTCGTTCGCGAGGTTGCCGCGCGCGTGCCTCGCGTGCGCCTGTTGTATCTGTACCCATCTGATCTCAACGACGGTCTGATCGACGTGATCGGCGAGAGCGGCGTTCCCTACTTCGACCTCTCCTTGCAGCACGTGTCCAAGCCCCTATTGCGCCGCATGCGTCGCTGGGGTGACGGCGACCGGTTCTTGCGTCGCATCGACGACATCCGCACGCGCTGGCCCGACGCCACGTTCCGGTCGTCGTTCATCGTCGGCTATCCCGGTGAGACCGAGGCCGATCACGACCAGATGCTGGCGTTCATCGAGGCCGCGCAGCTCGACTGGGCGGGATTGTTCGCGTTCTCCCGCGAGGACGGCACCTACGCCGCCGATCTCGACGGCACCGTCGATCCCGAGCTGATGCGGGAGCGCCTGCGCGAGCTGAGCGAGTTGCAGGACGGCATCACGTCCGCGCGTCGCGACGCGCTGATCGGCACACGCGTCGAAGTGCTGGTCGACCGACCGGGTGTCGGTCGCAGCCACCGCGAGGCACCGGAGATCGACGGCGTGATTCATGTACCGGAGTCGCTCGCCGTCGGCTCGTTCGTGAAGGTAACGATCACCGGCGCGCGCGGCGTCGACCTCGAGGCGGCCTGACCGGTGGCCACCGAGACGTTCGGTCCGTCGGCGTTGGCTACGCCGGCCAACGCGGTCACCCTCACACGCGTCGCGGCGACACCGTTTGTGCTCGCGGCCATCGCGAGCCGGGGGGCGTCGTGGGTAACAGTGGCGCTCTGGATCGTGTTTGCCGGAACCGACGGTCTCGACGGCTACCTGGCCCGGCGGCACGGCGCGACGCGCTCGGGCGCCTTCCTCGATCCGCTGGCTGACAAGTTCCTCGTCCTCGGCGCGCTGTTCGTGCTCGTCGCCCAGGACGTGTTCTGGTGGCTCCCGGTCGCGCTCATCAGCGCACGCGAGCTCGTGATCAGCGCGTACCGCAGCATCCTCGGCCAGCGCGGCATCTCGGTGCCGGCCCGGCGATCGGCCAAGCTCAAGACCCTCGTGCAGACCTTCGCGGTCGGGTTCGCGCTGCTGCCGGTGTCAGCCGAGCACCCGCTCATCGCTACATCCGTGTTGTGGGTCGCCGTCGTGCTCACCGTCGTGAGCGGATTCCAGTACCTCGTCGACGGGAACCGGAATCGCAGTGCGGTGTGAGGTAGTCGCGATCGGGACCGAGCTGTTGCTCGGTCAGATCGTCGACACCAACTCATCGTGGATGGGCGAGCAGCTCGCCCTCGCCGGCATCGACTCGCACTTCCAGACCAAAGTCGGCGACAACCTCGACCGCATGGTTCTCGCCCTACGGACCGCGCTGGCGCGCAGCGACGCTGTCATCGTGTGCGGCGGTCTTGGACCCACGCAGGACGACATCACGCGCGAGGCGATCGCCGAGGTGATGACGACGACGCTGGCGCGCGACGACGCCATCGCCGCCCGAATCCGCGAGATGTTCGCGGCGCGAGGCCGGGAGATGGCCGAGAACAACCTGCGGCAGGCCGACGTCCCGATCGGCGCGCGGATCATCGAGCAAGTGCGCGGCACGGCCCCGGGGCTCATCTGCCCCGTCGGCCACAAGGTGATCTACGCGGTGCCCGGCGTTCCCTACGAGATGACCGAGATGATGGAACGGGCGATCCTGCCGGACCTGCGGGCCCGGGCCGGCACCGCCGCGACGATCGTGTCGCGGACGCTGCGGACGTGGGGCCTGGCCGAATCCACGCTGGCCGAGGTGCTGGCGCCGCGGGTGGAGGCGCTTGAGAACGCCGGCCCCGACGCGCCGACGATCGCATTTCTGGCCAGCGGCATCGAAGGCATCAAGGTGCGGATCACCGTCAAGCAACCGGACGCCGAGGCCGCTCAACAGATGCTCCAGGCCGAGGAAGCCGAAGTGCGCGGGCTACTCGGCGACCTCGTGTTCGGTGCCGACAGCGAGACGATGGAGGACGCGGTCGGCCATCTCCTGCGAACCCGCGGCCTCACGCTTGGATTGGCCGAATCGGTGACCGGTGGGCTGGTCGCGTCGCGGCTCACCAACGCGGTCGGGGCGAGCGACTGGTTCCGAGGCTCGATCGTGTCCTACGCCAGCGAGGTGAAGTTCGACCTGCTCGGCGTCCCCGACGGCCCGGTGGTCAGCGAGGACGCGGCCAAGGCCATGGCTGACGGCGCCCGCACCGCGCTGGGCGCCGACATCGGGCTGTCCGTCACCGGCGTTGCCGGGCCGGCGGAGCAAGACGGGCAACCCGTCGGGACGGTCTTCTTCGGCTTGTCGATGGACGGCGTCACCGACTCGGCGCAGGTCCGCCTGCCCGGCGATCGCGACCGCGTTCGCCAGTTCGCGGCGATATCGCTGCTCGATCTCCTCCGACGCCGCCTACTCGCCAAGGACGCCGGCTGAGGCTCTTCGTCGCCGTGTGGCCGCCGCCCGCGGTCGTGCGGGACATCGCGGCGCTGGCGCGCCCGGCCGTCGACGGATTGCGGTGGACGACCGAGGACCAGTGGCACGCCACGCTGCGGTTCCTTGGCGATGCCGACCCGGACGACGCGCGCGCATCGTTCGAAGCAGTGGCGGCGGCGTCAACGACCGCGGTGATGGGTCCGGCAACCGAGCGGTTCGGTCAGGCAACGCTGCACGTGCCCATCGCCGGTCTCGACGATGTCGCCGCCGAGGTGGCTGGCGCGTTCGGGCCCGAGGAGCGGCCGTTCCGCGGGCACCTCACGCTGGCCCGGGCCCGCCCGTGCCGCGGCGTCGATCTGCGGCCGCTGTGCGGCGTGCCGCTGGCAGGGGAGTGGCCGGTCACCGAGGTCACGCTCGTCGCCAGCGAGCTGCACCCGCAGGGCGCCCGATACCAGGTTGTGGCTCGTCAACTCCTCGATCGTTGACTCGAACAGACGTTCGGAATTACACTCGTGGAACTCCGCGGGGGTCGTTGTTACACCCCCTTCGTATGGTGGCCAACGACCAATCACATCGAGAAGAGAGGGACTCCGATGGAGGAGCGAGAGAAGTCACTCGACTTGGCAAGAGGCCAGATCGAGAAGCAGTACGGCAAGGGCGCCATCATGAAGATGGGCGAGAAGACGAGCCTCGATATCGAGGCCATCCCCACCGGCGCACTGGCGCTCGACCTTGCCCTCGGGATCGGCGGCCTCCCTCGCGGCCGCATCGTTGAGATCTACGGGCCGGAGTCCTCCGGTAAGTCAACGCTGGCCACCCACGTCGTGGCCGAGGCGCAGCGCAACGGCGGCATCTGCGCGTACATCGACGCCGAGCACGCGATGGATCCGGTGTACGCGGCGGCCATCGGTGTCAACGTCGACGAGTTGCTGATCTCGCAGCCCGACACCGGTGAGCAGGCGCTCGAGATCACCGACATCCTCATCCGGTCGGGTGCCCTCGACGTCATTGTCATCGACTCGGTCGCCGCGCTCACGCCCCGCGCCGAAATCGAAGGCGAGATGGGCGATACCCACGTCGGCCTGCAGGCCCGCCTCATGTCGCAGGCGCTCCGCAAGCTCACCGCGACGATCAGCCGGTCGAACACGATTGTCATCTTCATCAACCAGCTGCGGGAGAAGATCGGCGTGATGTTCGGCAGTCCGGAGACAACCCCGGGCGGGCGGGCGCTCAAGTTCTATTCGTCGGTTCGCCTCGACATTCGTCGCATCGAGTCGATCAAGGACGGCGTCGAGGTGGTCGGCAACCGCACGCGCGTGAAGGTCGTGAAGAACAAGTGCGCGGCGCCGTTCCGCCAGGCCGAGTTCGACATCATGTACGGCCAAGGCATCAGCCGTGAGGGCTCGGTGCTCGACGTTGGTACCGAACTGGGCGTCGTGAAGAAGTCGGGCGCCTGGTACACGTACGAAGGTGAGCAGCTCGGTCAGGGCAAGGAAAACGCCAAGCAGTTCCTGATCGACAACCCGGAGCTGATGGTCACGATCTACGAGCGCATCTGCCAGACCGCGGGCATTGGCGCGGTAGCCGGCGATGTCGACTTGGTGGACGCGGCGGCCGATGCCCTCGGCAACGACCCCAAGGACGACGAGCCGATCCTCATCGACGACTGACAGCAGGAACCGCCCGTGCCCTTGGCGAATCCTTCCCATGATTGGGAAGGGGGCGCAGGGCACGATGGCGGGGGTCGAAGTCCTACGGGTATCGAGTAAGTCGAATCCGCACGCGGTTGCCGGCGCGGTAGCCGGCATCATCCGCCAGGGCAGTTGTGCCGACGTACAGGTTGTCGGTGCCGGCGCGCTCAACCAGGCCATCAAGGCCGTCGCCATCGCTCGCGGGTTCGTCGCCGACACCGCCATCGACATCGTGTGCACGCCCACGTTCGCCGAGGTGGCGATCGACGGTGAGCCCCGCACCGCGTTGCGCCTGCTGATCGAGGATCGCGCCCACGAGCGTCGGCCACCAGCGGAGACCGCGTAGCCTGGCTCCTCGCCATGGCCCGGAAATACCTGATCCGCACCTTCGGGTGCCAGATGAACGAGCACGACTCTGAGCGCATCGCGGGGCTGCTCGAGTCCGAGGGCATGGAACGGGCTGAAGGTGTCGATGATGCCGACGTCGTGGTGCTGAACACGTGCTGCATCCGAGAGAACGCCGACAACAAGCTCTACGGGAACCTCGGCCACCTCAAGTCATTGAAGGAGCAACGGCCCGACCTCCAGATCGCGGTCGCCGGTTGCCTCGCGCAGAAGGACCGCGGCCTGATCCAGGAGAGGGCGCCGCAGGTCGACGTTGTCTTCGGCACGCACAACGTCGGTCGGGCCGCCGCACTGCTCGACCAGGCGCGCCGCGTCGGACCGGTGATGGAGATCCTCGACGAAACGCCACCGGGCGACGACGCCGCCTTCGCCAGTGCGCTACCTGTACGGCGCGACGTCTCTTACGCAGCGTGGGTCACGATTCAGATCGGCTGTGACAACACGTGCGCCTTCTGCATCGTCCCCGCAGTGCGCGGCAAGGAGATGAGCCGGCCGTTTGCCGACATCGTCGCCGAGGTCGAGCGGGCGGCAACCGACGGCGTCACCGAGGTCACGCTGCTGGGCCAGAACGTCAACTCGTACGGCCGGGACCTCACCAAGCGCCGGCCGCTGTTCGCCGATCTGTTGCGCGCGGTGGGATCGGTCGCCGGCATCCGGCGCGTCCGTTACACGAGCCCGCATCCGAAGGACCTGCGTCCGGAAACCATCGCGGCCATGGCCGAGGTGCCGACCCTGTGCGAACACCTCCACCTACCCCTGCAGTCCGGGAGCGATCGCGTACTCGCCGCCATGCACCGCGGCTACACCGCGGCGCGTTATCTCGAGAAGCTCGCGGCCGCTCGGGCCGCGGTGCCCGATCTCGCCGTCACCACCGACATCATCGTCGGGTTTCCCGGCGAGACCGAGGACGACTTCGAGCGCACCCTCGAAGTGGTGGCCGCCGCTGAGTACGACAGCGCGTACACGTTCCTCTTCTCGCCGCGGCCCGGCACCGAAGCCGCTGGGATGACGGATCAGTTCGTCCCGCCCGACGTCGCCGGGGTCCGCTTCGAGCGGTTGAACGCGGTGGTGCAGCGCTCGGCTCGCCGCAAGCACGACGGTCGGGTAGGGCGCACCGAGGAAGTGCTGATCGAGGGACCGAGCAAGAAGGATCCGTCACTCACCACGGGCCGCACGCGGCAGAACAAGCTCGTGCACTTCCCGGGTAACGGCGAACAGCCCGGCGAGTACCGCGACGTCGTGATCACGACGGCGGCCGCGCATCACCTACTCGGCGCGTGAGCGCCGGTCCCGTCGTTCTCCTCGGACCGACGGCGTCGGGGAAGTCGACGCTGGCCATGGAGATCGCGAAGGGCGGCGACGGCATTGAGATCGTCGCCGTCGATTCGATGCAGGTGTACCGAGGCATGGACATCGGCACGGCCAAGCCCACTGCCGCCGACCAGGCCGCCGTTCGCCATCACGGCATCGACCTGGCCGCGCCGTCGGAGGACTTCACGGTGACGCGCTATCGGGCCGCGTTCGACGACGCCATGGCGACGATCCAGCAACGGGACGGCGTCGCCCTCCTCGTGGCCGGGACAGGCCTGTATCTGCGCGCCGTCACCGACCGTCTCGTGATGCCGGGTCGTTGGCCCAATGTGCGCGCCGAGCTGGAGGCGGATCCCGATACCGCCGCCCTCCACACCCAGCTGGCGCAACTCGACGCGGTGGCTGCCGCGCGGATGGAGCCGAATAACCGGCGCCGCATCGTCCGGGCCCTCGAAGTCACGCTCGGCAGCGGGCGACCGTTCTCCTCGTTCGGCGCCGGGCTCACCACGTACCCCTCGACGCAATTCCGGTTCATCGGGCTCGACGTCGATCCCGCCGAGCTGCGATCGCGGATTGCCGCCCGACTCGACGCCATGCTCGCCGCCGGCTTGGTCGCCGAGGTCGAGGGTCTGGCGGCCAGGATGTCGCGCACGGCGCGGCAGGCGCTGGGCTACCGCGAGCTGCTGGCTCACCTCGACGGTGAGACGTCGCTGGACGAGGCGATCGACCTGATCCGGCGCCGCACCGTCACTTTTGCGAGGCGGCAACGGGCGTGGTTCCGGCGGGACCCGCGGGTGGAGTGGCGGAAACCGGTCGAGGTCGCGCCGCTTGTCCTGGGAGACTGGGGGCGATGCCACGCGCCGTCTACGAGGGACTCGGCAACACGTTCGTGATCTCATTCGCCGCGCCCGTCGACGAGGCAGCGGCGCGCCAGGTCTGCGAGGCCGAGCACGTCGACGGCATCATCAACGCAACGCCGGGTGCCGACGGTGCCGACCTCACGATGGTGTTGCGCAACGCGGACGGCGGTCGAGCCGAAGTGAGCGGCAACGGGCTGGCCTGTCTCGGACGGGCTGCGGTCGACGAGGGAGTGGTCACGGGGCCCGAGGTCATCGTCGACACCGACGCCGGCCGGCGCCGGGTACACGTCGCCGCGCTGGTCACCGTCGCCATGGGCGAGCCCACGATCAAGGACGCCGACGACGGGGCGCTGTACGTCGACGTCGGCAACCCGCACCTGGTGTTCGCGACCGGCGACGTGCTGGCCCTGGGGCGGGACCATCTCGACGTCAACGTCGAGGTCATCGCTCGGACCAGCGCCGACGCCATCGACATGCAGGTCCACGAGCGGGGCGTCGGGATCACCGAGGCCTGCGGAACCGGCGCCTACGCGTCGGCGGCCGCGGCGCGGCAGTGGGGTTGGGTCGGTGACACCGTCACGGTGCGCCAGCCCGGCGGTACGGCGCTCGTCGATCTGGTCGCCGGTACGTATGCCGTGGAGGTCACTCGGTGTCGCTAATCGAAAGGGCGTTCCGCGAGCGCATCATCCTCGTGGGCGTTGCGATACCGCCCACGTCGGTCGAAGAGACCGAGGCCCATCTCGACGAGTTGGCGCGCCTGATCGCGACCGCGGGGGCCGACGAGGCGGGGCGAGTGCTGCAACGCCGCGCCGCGCCCGACCCGGCGACGTACATCGGCAGCGGCAAGGCGCAGGAGCTGCACGAGTTGTCGGAGGAGGTCGACGCCCACACCGTCGTGTTCGACGATGAGTTGTCGCCGGCGCAGCAGCGCAACCTCGAGAAGATCCTCGGGCGCACGGCGATCGATCGCACCGATGTGATCCTCGACATCTTCGCCCAGAACGCCAGCACCCTCGAAGGTAAGGCGCAGGTCGAGCTGGCTTTGCTGCGCCACCGCCTGCCGCGGCTGCGAGGGCGCGGAAAGCAACTGAGCCAGCAGGCCGGTGCGATGGGCGCCGGCGCGGCGCGTGCGCCGATCGGCTCGCGTGGTCCCGGCGAGACGCAGCTCGAGATCGACCGTCGTCGTCTGTTGCGGCGCGTGACCAAGCTCGAGGCCGATCTGAAGCGGCTGACGAAGACCCGGCGCACGCAACGGCGCGCGCGGCAGCGCTCGCGGCTGATGACCGTGTCGCTCGTGGGGTACACGAACGCGGGCAAGTCCACGTTGCTCAACACGCTCACGGCCGCCGGAGTGCTCGTCGAGGACCGGCTGTTCGCCACCCTCGACCCGCGCACCCGCAAACTCCAATTGCCAGGCGGCGAGACGGTGTTGCTGTCGGACACGGTGGGTTTCGTCCGCAAGCTCCCGCACCATCTCGTCGAGGCGTTCCGCTCCACCCTCGAAGTCGTGGCCGAATCCGACCTGCTCGTTCACGTGGTCGACGCCGCCGCCGCCGATCCCGAGGCGGAGATCAACGCGGTTCGGTCGGTTTTGAATGAGATCGGCGCCGGGCATGTTCCCGAGCTGCTGGCGTTCAATAAGGCCGACGTCACACCCGAGGGCAAGCGCCTCGCGGCGCGCCACGAGGGTGCTGTCGTGCTGTCGGCCAAGGAAGCCACTGGCATCGATGAGTTGCTGGCCGCCATCGGCGAGCAGTTGCGGCTGAGCACCGGCGTGATCGAACTCCTCGTGCCGTACGAGCGAGGCGACGTCGTCGCCGCCGTGCACCGCGAGGGTGAAGTCATCGACGAGGAGCACGTGAGTGACGGCACGCGCATGCGGGCCCGGCTCGACGTCGCCGGCGCGGCGCGTTTCCGGGAGTTCGTCGCCCGATGAACGCTGGCTTTGAGCCGCCGCCGTACCCGTACGAGCGGTTGGCCGGCGCCAAGGCCAAGGCCGCCGCGCACGACGGAGGTGCCGTCGACCTTTCGATCGGAACGCCGTGCGACCCGCCGCCCGCCGCGGTCGTCGACGCGTTGGCAGCCTCGAACACCGAGCGGGGCTATCCGACGTCGATCGGCAGTCCCGCGTATCGCGACGCGGCGGCGAACTGGATCGCCCGCCGCTTCGGCGTCGACCTCGACGCCGAGACCGCCGTTGCCGCGTGCGTCGGTACCAAGGAGTTCGTGGCGACGCTGCCGCAATGGCTCAAGCTGCGGACGCCCAAGCGCGACACCGTTCTCTATCCGTCGGTCGCCTACCCGACCTACGAGATGGGTGCGATCCTCGCCGGCTGCCGCGCCGTTCCCGTTGACGACATTGCCGCGATCGATCCGGCCGACGCCGAGCGAGCGTTGGTGCTCTGGGTCAACTCGCCGGCCAACCCGAGCGGTGCGGTGGTGGATCTCGACGCCGCCGCCGCGTGGGGCAGGGCCAATGGCGTGCCGGTGTTCAGCGACGAGTGCTACGTCGAGTTCACGTGGGACGGGCGCGGTCGCACGATCCTGGAGAGCGGCGTCGATGGCGTCGTCGCGGTGCACTCGCTGTCGAAGCGGTCGAACCTCGCCGGCTTGCGCGCCGGCTTCTACGCCGGCGACCCCGACCTCGTGCATTACCTGTCCGAGGTTCGCAAGCATGTCGGCATGCTCGTGCCCGGCCCGGTGCAGGCCGCGGGCGCGGTCGCGCTGAGTGACGACACCCACGTCGAGGAGCAACGCGAGCGATACCGCGAGCGTCTCGAGTTCTTTCGGGCGGTGATCGACGCGCCGATGCCTGCGGGTGCGTTCTATCTGTGGGCGCCCGTCCCCGGCGGCGACGCGTGGGCGTTCACCGAAGATCTTGCTGCTCGCGGCGGTGCGCTGGTGAGTCCCGGCGAGTTCTACGGTCCGGCCGGCGCCGGCTTCGTACGCGTAGCCATGGTGCAGCCCATGGAGCGTTTGGAACTCGTCGCCGAGCGATTGGGGATGGCGTGACCGATTGGGCCCGTCCGGTTGTCCATTGGGAGATCGAGGCGCGCGACGCCGAGGCGCAACGCGCGTTTTACGCGGCGATGTTCAACTGGAAGATCGGCGACGGGTTCATCATGAACATCGGCGCCGGCATCGGTGGACCCGAGCCCGGGCCGGCCGGCCACATCCGCGGCACCGATCGGAGTGGCGTGACGCTGTACATCCAGGTGCGCGATCTGCGGGAGTCGCTCGACCGCGCTGTCGAGCTGGGTGGGGCTATCACCCTCGAGCCGGTTGACGTCCCCGGCGGGCCGACGATTGCCGGCATCAGCGATCCCGAGGGCAACCCGGTCACCCTCGTGCAGCAGTAGCGCTATCCGGGCAACTCTTCGAAGCGCTCGCGGCGCTCGTCTTCGATCAGCGCGAGGAATCCGCCGACGATGGTGTCGTCCTCGGCCCGGGCGTCGGCGGCGGCCAGCTCCTCGCGTGAGCCCCATAGCGAGACGACCACCCACCGGCCGTCGTCGTCCCGCGCTGTTGTGCGGCGCACGAAGCCGTCAAGGTTCGGAACGAACTCTTGTTGCACGCGGGTGTCGGCGGCGCGAAACGCCTCGTCGCTGACACCGGGACGGAGTCGGAACGTGTGGATGTCGATCATGCTCGCCTCAGTACACACCACTGGCCGAGGGCGGCGTCGGCCGCGGTGCCTGTCCACTCGCCCGGCAGGGCGGCGGCCACGTCGTCGGGCGGGAGGTAGATCGGCGTGTCGTCGGCGCGCGTGTTGACCCAGACGACCGTGGCGTCGGCCCTCAGTACCCGGTCGATCTCGCCGGGGAAGAGGATGGCGTTGACGAGAACCGCGCAGTCGAACGACGCGTCGGCGAACGGCAGCGCGTTGGCGTCGGTCTCGACGCGTGGGCCGCTCGCCCGCGCCAGCATCTCGTGCGACAAGTCAACGGCGATGACCGGTGCGAAGGCGGCGGCCAAGATCGGTGTGACCAGCCCCGTCCCCGACCCGACCTCGAGGCATCGGCCACGACCGGCGTTGCCGCGCCCGAGTGCGTCGCGGAGGGGCTCGTAGCGGTTGACGCTGTAACGGTCGTTCCACGAGGGCGCCAGCTCGTCGAACAACGCGTTGACCTTCGCGGCGCGTTCGGGTGTCCAACTCTCGGGTTCGAACGCGGCCTGGCGCGTGACCCGCTGCATCGCCTCCTTCTGAGGCGGCGGGTCAGGGACGAGTTCGGGCCTCGGAATCACGCGTTCGAGCCACTCGATCACCGGTTGAGACGAGCTCGTAGACGGCGGCGGAACGCGTCGTCCTCGGCGACGCGGATGATGAGCGCTTGCTGGGTGCGGGAACCCGACAGAGTCGACTCGACGTCAGCTGGTAGGTCGCGGAAGAACAGGGCGAGGGCGACCGGCGACCCGTGCGTGGCCTTGACGAAGGACGCCTCCGTGATGACACCCGGAAGTGAGCCGCCCTTGGTGCCGAATTCGGCGAAGCGACCCGGGTTCAGTTCGAGTGGCCAGTTCAGCGCTGCGCGCGCGAACGTCAGGCCCTCACGACCGAGCACCGTGCCGCGTTGCAGCCGGCTCATTAGCTCCGCCCATTCGGCCGGCGTTCCCCGCACTGATGCCCGCGCCAGCTCGCCGACTCGATCAATTGAGCCTGGGCGCGGCCACGACTGCGTGTGACTGACCAATTGCTCCGCGGCGACCACGCGCTCGACGGGCGACATCTCGAGCCAGCGGTCGGGTTCGGCCGACCACATCGAGAACTCGGCCGCGATCGGGAAGAGTGGCTCCTGAGCCACCATGCCAGCGGCGGCGGCGAACGCTGATGTCGCGCCCGAGCCGCCGACGCGATCGAGGAGGTAGTCCGCGGCCGCGTTCGACGAGAACCTCGTCATCGCCCAGGCGACGTCGGCGAGGGTCACCGTCTCACCAACGACGCGATCGCGCCGGCGGAGGTCATCCATAGCGCGGTCGTGCGCACCGCCGTCTAGGCCGACAAACCAGTGATCGATGTCGGGGAGTGAGACCGGCGCATCGGGCTTCTCGCGTCCGGCGTCAACCGCAGCCGCGAGGGCGCCGAGAATGAGGACCTTGCGTGTCGACGCGAGGGGAAAGAGGGCGTCCGGGTTCAGGGCGACGATGGTCTTGCCCTCGGCATTTTTGACCACGAGGCCCACGTGCTCGCGGTGCGTGGCGATCCACGCGACCAGGCCGTCGACGGTCTTGACCGACCTCCCGGTGGCTCCGCCATCGGAGCCGCCGCATGCAGCCGTCTGACTCACGACCAAGACGAGCAATACGACGAGTCGTCGCATGTGATCACGCTACGTTCTATCGCCGTGGCCGACCTGCAAGCGCGCATCGAGGAATTGTGGGAGAACCGTGACACGGTGAAGGCGGGCGACACCGACGCCACCGCGACCGTGCACGAAGCGATCGACCTCCTCGACACCGGCACCGCGCGCGTGGCCGAGGTGATCGACGGCACGCCCGTCGTGCACACATGGCTCAAGCAGGCGATCCTCCTGCTCTTCAAGGTCTCCTCAATGGAGACGATCGAGGTCGGCCCCTTCGAATACGCCGACAAGCTCCCGCTGAAGACGGGCTATGCCGCCGCCGGCGTCCGCGTCGTGCCGGGCGGCTCGGCCCGCTGGGGCTCGTACCTCGAACCCGGCGTCATCCTCATGCCGAGCTACGTCAACATCGGCGCCCACGTCGGAGCCAACTCGATGGTCGACACCTGGGCGACGGTCGGTTCCTGCGCCCAGATCGGCGCCAACGTCCACCTCTCGGGCGGAGTCGGCATCGGCGGCGTGCTCGAACCACCCCAGGCGGCCCCCGTCATCGTCGA
>DASRJI010000130.1:0-32474 GCA_035649535.1 Acidimicrobiales bacterium
CAAGAACGTATTCAAGGGCGTGAACCCGCAGGGCTGCCGGGTCGCCTCGTTCAAGAAACCGTCCGAGGAGGAACTCGCGCACGACTTCCTGTGGCGCGTACACAAGGTCACGCCGAAGCGCGGCGAGATCGGCGTGTTCAATCGCTCACACTACGAGGACGTGCTCGTCGTCCGGGTCCACGACCTCGTTCCCGAGCCGGTGTGGCAGGAGCGCTACGACATCATCAACGACTTCGAGCACAACCTCAGCCAAGCCGGCACGCGGATCGTCAAGCTGTTCCTCCATATCTCGAAGGACGAGCAGCAGCGCCGCTTCGAGAAGCGCCAGGAGAACCCGAGCAAGCGCTGGAAGTACAAGCCCGAGGACGAGGAAGAGCGCAAGTACTGGGACGACTACCAGGCCGCCTTCGGCGACGCCATCGCCCAGACATCGACCGACGCCGCGCCGTGGTACGTCGTTCCCGCCAACCACAAGTGGTACCGCGACTGGGTCGTCGCCACGATCCTGACAACGACGGTGGCGGCGATGGACCCGCAGTACCCCGCCGAGTAGCTACGGCGCGTCGTACAACTCGACGCGGTTGCCACCTTTGGCCTTGGCCGCGTAACAAGCCTCGTCGGCCTGCATGACGACGTCGTCGGGTTGCGAGGAACCGTCGATGACAGCGACGCCGATGCTGGCGCTGACCGCCATACCGCTGAGGCGGTCGCTCACGCCGGCGGCGACTTCCAGCGCGCCCTGGGGCGGCACACTGCGCATGAGGACAGCGAACTCGTCGCCGCCGACACGGGCGACGAGGTCCTCGGCCCGCACCGCGTTCTCGAGGGCAGCGGCGAACTCTGTGAGGTAGGCGTCACCGGCCGCGTGGCCACCGGTGTCGTTGACCTGCTTCAGGTGATCGAGGTCGATGTACAGCAGCGCCCCAGTCCGGCCGCGGCTCGCGCCGGCGACCGCCTGTTCGAGATGGCTGAGCAGGACGTGACGGTTCCGCAGCCCGGTGAGTGAGTCGCGTTCGGCCATGCGCCGCAACAACGACTCCTGGGCCTTCCGATCGGAGATGTCGCGCAGGACGACCGCGAACAGGCCGTCGACTTCGACGACGACGGCCGACGCGTCGAGCATCCGGCCGTTGCGAGCAAGCACTTGGACGTCACCGGTCCAGGTCCCGCGCGCCTCGGCCGCCGTGTAGGCGATCTCCGGCAACAGGTCGACTACGTCGGCGAGTCCCGACGCCGCGGCGTTGGCCTCCACGACGACACCCCGCCGGTCGACCCACAGGACGAAGTCGGAGGTGCGATCCAGCAACGCCTCGAGGCGCGCCGGGTCTCGCACGACCGCCGCTAGCCGATGCCGGCGAGCATGCCGCCGCCGTCGATGACCAGCGTCTGGCCGGTAAGCCACGACGCCGCGTCGGAGGCGAGGAATACGGCGGCGCCCGCGATGTCCTCCGGCTCGCCGAGCCGTTTCATCGGGAACCGCTTGGCGATGGCGTCCTCGCCCGCTTCCCAGAGCGCACGGGCGAAGTCGGTCTTCACCAGTCCCGGTGCCAAGCAGTTCACGCGAACGTCGGGTGCCAGCTCCACGGCGAGGTGGCGCGTTAGGTGAATCACGCCCGCCTTGGTGACGTTGTAGTAGCCGATCGAGGGCGACACGCCGTAGCCGCCGACCGACGCGATGTTGATGATGCTGCCGGGGCGATCGGCGCCGAGGCCCGCTTGTTTGGCCCGGCTGCTCCACATCAGCGGGCCCCACAAGTTGACCTGCGTCGTCTTATCGGCCCGTCCTTGGTCGATCGTGGTTATCGGACCCATGTGCGGGTTCGTCGCCGCGTTGTTGACGAGGATGTCGAGCCCGCCGAAGTGCTCGACGGTGGCAGCGATGCACGCGGCGGCCGACGCTTCGTCGCCCGCGTTGGCCGCGTACCACGCGATGTCGTCACCGCCGATTTCGTCGGCCGCGACTTTGAGGTTCTCCTCCTTGCGGGACGAGATCATCACCTTGGCGCCCGACGCGACCATCGCCGCCGCGATCGCCTTGCCGATCCCCTTCGATCCGCCGGTGACCAGCGCCACCCGCCCGTCGAGCCTGATGTCCATGCAGCAACCCTAGATTGATGACGTGAACGCGTTGGCGGAGGAGACCAGCCCCTACCTCCGACAGCACAAGGACAATCCCGTCGATTGGCACACCTGGGGTGAGGTCGCCTTCGCCAAGGCGGCGGCCGAGGACAAACCGATCCTTCTCTCGGTCGGCTACTCGGCGTGTCACTGGTGTCACGTGATGGCCCATGAGTCCTTCGAGGACGTCGCCACCGCCGGTGTGATGAACGAACTGTTCGTCAACGTCAAGGTCGACCGCGAGGAACGACCCGACGTCGACGCTGTCTACATGGAAGCCGTACAGGCCATGACGGGCCGCGGCGGCTGGCCGATGACGGTGTTCCTCACGCCCGACGGTCGCCCGTTCTTCGGCGGTACGTACTACCCGCCCGAGCGCCGCCACGGCATGCCGAGCTTCACCGACGTACTGCTCGCGATCCGCGACGCGTGGGCCGATCGTCGCGACGCGGTCGTCGAGCAAGCCAGCGAGCTGGCCGCCGCCATCGAGTCGCGCACGCAGCTCGCGGCGCCGTCCGGCGAACCGCACCTCGGCGTCGAGCTGCTCGAGGGCGCGTACGGCGTCCTCCGCGCCCAACACGACGACGAGTGGGGCGGGTTCGGCGGGGCGCCCAAGTTCCCGCAGCCGTCGATGCTCGACCTGCTGCTGCGCGCCCACGTGCACAACGGCGCGGCCGAGACGCTGGGCATGGTCACGACGTCACTCGACGCCATGGCGTCGGGCGGCATCTACGACCATCTCGGCGGTGGGTTCGCCCGGTACTCGGTCGACGGCCAGTGGCTCGTGCCGCATTTCGAGAAGATGCTGTACGACCAGGCCGGCCTCACTCGGTTGTACCTCCGCGCCTGGCAGGTAACCGGCGAGCCCCGCTTCCGCCAGGTCGTCGACGAGACCATCGCCTACGTGTTGCGCGATCTGCGCGATCCGCGCGGCGGGCTGTACTCGGCCGAGGACGCCGACTCCGAAGGCGAGGAGGGCCGCTTCTATGTGTGGTCGCTCGCCGATGTCGAGCGAGTCGGCGGCGCGGCCGCGGTCGACTGGTACGGCGTGACGGACGGCGGCAACTTCGAGGGCGCCAACATCCTCAACCGGTCGGTGCGGGGCGACCTCCTACGGCCCGAGGATGTGGAAGCGGCGCGCCAGCGACTGTTCGCCGCCCGCACCGAGCGCGTGCGGCCCGGTCTCGACGACAAGGTGCTCACCGAATGGAACGCCATGTTCCTGTCGACGCTGGCCGAGGCGGCGGGCGCCACCCAGACCGGAGAATGGCGCGACGCGGCAACGGAGATCGGCGAGTTCCTCCTGCGCGAGCTGCGCGACAGCAGCGGCCGCTGGCTGCGGTCGTGGCAGGACGGCCGGGCCAAGCAGCCCGCGTTCGCCGCCGACTTCGCCTGGCTCGTCGACGCCTTCACCCGCCTGGGCGAGCTGACCGGCGAGGCGAAATGGATCGCCGAGGCCCGCGCCACGGCCGACGCCCTCCTCGACCTGTTCTGGGACGACGCCCGCGGCGGCCTCTTCACGACCGGCCGTGACGGCGAGCGCCTGATTGTGCGGTCGAAGGACCTGTTCGACGGGGCCACGCCGTCGGCCAACTCGGTGGCCGCAGTTGCCCTCGTCCGCCTCGGCGCCCTCACGGGCGCGGCCCGCTATACCGAGGCCGCACGCGGCATTCTCACGCTCCTCTACGAGCCCATGGCCCACCACCCGACCGCCTTCACGCACGCACTAGCTGCCGTCGACCTGCTGGTGTCGGGCATCGACGAGATTGCGGTCATCGGGAGCCGACCGGACCTGGTGGCCGAGGTGCAGCGCGCCTACCGGCCCAACGCGGTACTCGCTTTCGGCGAGCCGTACGACTCGCCGCTGTGGCAAGACCGCACCGATGGCATGGCGTACGTGTGCCGCCACTACGCGTGCAAGCTGCCCGCGGCAACCGTCGAGGAACTGCGCGAACAGCTCGCGTAACCGCGACCATCCACCAAATTCGTTCACAAACGAATCAGCATTGTGTACGTGGCGGTGGAGGCACTCCGGCTCGCGCGGACCGAGTTGCTGGTGCTCGCAGTAGGCGGTGGGGCGCTGGCAGCAGTCGACATGAACACTGGCGGGCTCGTGCGCGCCCCGCTTCCCGGCGACTGCGCGCTGGCGCCGTATGACATTGCGACGGCGGCGCTCGCCGATGTCGAGAATCCCGACCCAGCCCAACCCGATGCCTTCGAATTGACCGAGCCCCTCGAGTTGGCCGGCCGCATTCGCGGTCGTAAGGCCGAGCGCTACATCCGGCCGCTGCTCCATCCCACGGACGAGCCCCTGCTCGGCCTCGTCACCGCGGCCGTCCCCTACTGGACGCTCTGCGGGGACCGGCCGTCGGTCGCGGTGGTCGACACCGGCGGCTCGATCGAGATAATTCGCCACGCTCGGCGGTTGCACTGCTTCTTCGAGTGGCGCGGCAGCGTTATCGACCTCCCGGTCGTCGACCGCCGGGTCAGCATCTCGATGGCCCAGCGCGGCCAGCAGACGCTTCGGTTGCGCCGCCGCTTCGTCGTCGCCCTCACCCCGCCGTATGAGGGCAACTGCTACAAGGTCGTCGCCGGGCTCCTGCCTCGCGGTTAAGCGGCGGGCAGGTCAGCGAGGATCGAGCGGAAGCGATCGGTGCGGAGCGTTTCCGCCGTCGCGTCGTACGCGGCCTGGGCGACCGCTTGCAAACCGGTGGGCCGCATGAAGTTGAGTCCATGGACGCGCAACTCGGCGGCCGACGGGCGGAGCAGCAACACCTCAGCGTGCTTGCGCCGTGCCGCGGCAACTTCGCCTGACAGCTGACGCGCCGGCAGGCGACGGACGAGCTGCCCCAGCGGCCCCGGCGGGACACCCGTGTCGAACGCCATCGGCGCGACGCCGATGATGACGTCGCACTCAGCCTTGGCCGCCAGATCGAGGTTGGTCGTCGAACGAGCGCCGCCGTCGACGAGCACGCGCTTGCCGACGCGGATGGGCTCGTACACGCCAGGGATCGCGCACGACGCCAGCACCGCGCGCGGCAGGGGCATCTTGGGCGCCCGCTCGCGTCCGAGGACAATGCGCCGCCCGCTGACGATGTCGACGGTGCAAAGCCACAGCGGGAGGTCGGGCCACGCGTCGGGCAATTCGTCGGCGAACCGGCGACGGCCTTCGGCCATCGTGAACAACCCACCAGGGAACACGCGCCGGAGAACTTCGGGAACTTGTAGCGGCCACGGCAGGATCGACCGGCCGAGAACGAACGCCGAGCCGACGCCGCGCCGAACCGCGTCGACGGGCGAGGTGAACCGCGGCGAAAGAATCTCCGGCGTCTCGGCCCGACCACCCGATAAGTCCGACGCCAGCGCCCAGAAGTCCTCGGTGGTCCAACCGGTGCGTAGGTACGCGCCGATGACACTGCCGGCGCTGGTACCAATGATTACGTCGGCGCGATTGGGAACGAAGCCGGCCTCGACTTCGAGGGCGCGCAGCACGCCGGCGTGGTACGCCATGCCGACGGTTCCGCCCGCGCCGAGGACGAGCCCGATCTTCACGTGGGCGCGGTGAGGATTACTTGCCGACGGAGCCGGCGGCCAGATCTTCAGCCATGGCCCAGCCGAACGCGATGAGGTAGTCGCCTCGCTTCAGCTTGAGCGGCTTGAAGAATGCAGCCACGTCGGCATCGATTGCCTCAGGCTTGAGCGACTCGTGGTCGAGCGACCCACACACGTCGCCTTCGCCGGTGACGATGAATGTGCGGTCGTCGATGCGGTTCTCGGCGCCGAAGCGCTTGGCCAACCGGCGGCCCCACGCCCGCTCTTCGCCACTCGACTTGTGGCCCGGCCGCGGCACAACGTCCTCGAGACCCTTGAAGGCCTGGAAGCCCGACGGATCGATGAACTTGGTGCCGATGAGGACGTCCTCATCGGGGAAGGCGAGAACGGCGCGGCGGTACTGGTCGGCCATCATCGCCTTGAGCGCGGCGTCGCGCTTGGAGCCGCGCTTCACCGAAGCCAGGCCAACGAGGAGGCAGGGCGTGCCACCGATCCGCTCCAGCGTGCAGAACGAGAAGGCGCACAGCTTGTTGCCCTCACGGGCCTGGGAAATCAAAACCCACTCGTCGCGCTGCTTGGAGAGAAGGCCGACTTCGTAGCCAGCGGGCCCCTCAGCGCAGATGTCGGCCATCTCGGCCAACTCGGCGTCGCCCAGAGCAGTGCAGTCCTTGGTCTCGACCGTGATCGCCATATCGCAGCAAGTTTATTGGAAATTTGGGAACGTGTTCCAAGCCGGGGGTCGCGGCAAGGCGCGCGAGTCAGGCCAGAAGCGCGTTCGGACCCAGAAGCACGCGGACTTCTGCTAGGAGCCCGTTGCGGGCATCCACGTTGAATTCCGAGGGCAATCGCAGGATCTTCTCGCCGACATGCAGCAGCACCGGACACGGGCCCGGGTGCTCAGTGAGGACCTTCTTGAGCGAGGAAACGGTGGATTCGGTGAGGCGTGACAGCGGGAGGCTGAGCCGCACCGGTCGTATCTCGTCATCGAGGACGACGTCGGGTCGCTTGATCTCGAGGGCCACCAGCTTGGGCTGATCGTCACGAAAATCGAGGCGGCCCTTGACGCAGACGATCGCGTCATCGGCCAGCGTGGGCCCGTATTCGTGCATCGTCTTCGGGAAGATCCACACGTCGATCGTCGACTGGAGATCCTCGAGGGTGAACGTCGCCATCAGCTCGCCCCGCTTGGTGTAACGGCGGTTGAGCGCGGTGATCACGCCGGCGACGACGGCGACTTCGCCCTCGCGCTTCTCGCGCGCTTCGGCGACGGTGGTCTCCGCGTGTTGCTTCAGCGCCCGCTCGGCGCCGAGCAGCGGATGGTCGGAGATGTACAGCCCGAGCATCTCTTTCTCGAAGGCCAGCTTGGGCGCCTTGTCGAACTCGACGTCGGGAATCGCGATACGCGCGTCGTCGAACGCGACTTCGGGTGCGCTGCCGAACAGGTCGAACTGGCCCTCGGCCTCGCGCCGACGCCGTTCGAGTACGCGGTCGACGATCTGCTCGAACACCTGGCACATGCCCTTGCGCGGGTGGGCCATGGCGTCGAAGGCGCCGCCCTTGATCAGCGACTCGACGGTTCGCTTGTTGAGGACCATGGGGTCGACCCGTTCGCAGAAGTCGTAGAAGTCGGTGAACGGGCCGTTGGCTTCGCGCTCGGCGACGATGTGCGTGACGAGGCCGCTCCCCACGTTGCGGATCGCGGACAGCCCGAACGGGATCGTGTCGCCCCGCGCGATGAAGTCGGAGTCCGACACGTTGACGTCGGGCACCAGGACCCGAACGCCCATCGCCCGGCACTCGGCCAGGTAGACGGCGGTCTTGTCCTTGTCGTCCTTGACCGACGTGAGCAGCGCGGCGAAGTACTCGACCGGATAGTGCGCCTTGAGCCACGCGGTCTGGAACGCGATGTAGCCGTAGCAATACGCGTGGGACTTCGGGAACGCGTAGTCGGCGAAGGGCTCGATGACGTCGAAGAGCTTGGTGCCGATCTGCTCCGTGTACCCGGTCTTGACCACGCTCTCGACGAACCGCGCCCGCTCGGTGGCCATGAGCGAGCGCACCTTCTTGGCGCACGCCTTGCGAAGGTCGTCGGCTTCTTCGAGCGAATAGCCGGCGAACTTCTGGGCGACCCGCATCAGGGACTCTTGGTAGATCATCAGCCCCTGTGTGTCGGCCAGCACCTCCTCGAGATCGGGATGGAGGTAGGTGACGGCTTGCCGGCCGTTCTTCCGGTCGGCGTAGTCGTTGTGCATGTTGGCCGCCATCGGACCGGGCCGGTACAGCGCGACGAGCGCGGCGATGTCGTCGAAGCTCGTTGGTGCCAGCGATCGCATCAGCGAGCGCATGGGCCCGCCCTCGAGTTGGAACACGCCGATCGAGTCGCCCTTGCGAAGCATGGCGAGCGGCTTGTCGTCGTCGAGCGGGACGGAGTCGATGTCAGGACGCTGACCGGTGGACAGCTCGATGAGGTCGAGAGCGCGCTCGATCACCGAGAGGTTGCGCAGCCCGAGGAAGTCCATCTTGAGCAACCCGAGGCTGTCGACGCCGTGCATTTCGTACTGGGTGACGATCGGCGCACTCTCCGGCGTGCCGCCCGGCTCGGGCTTGCGCTGCACGGGGAGGTACTCGGTGAGCGGCTTGCGCGTAATTACGACGGCGGCGGCGTGGATGCCGTCCTGGCGGCGCAGCCCTTCGAGACCCCGCGCCACTTCCATCACCTTCTTGGCGTCGGGATCGGCGTTGTACATCTCGCGCAGATCGGTGGCCGCCTTGTACCCGTCCTCGTAGCCCTCGGTCTTGTCGAGGCACGCGTGCAGCGGCGTATCGCGGCCCATCACCAGCGGCGGCATCGCCTTGGCGATGCGGTCGCCGACTTGGTACGGGTAGCCGAGGACGCGCGCCGCGTCGCGCACGGCAGCCCGGGCCTTGATCGTCGAGAACGTGACGACTTGGGCAACGTGATCGGAGCCGTAGCGCTCGGCCGCGTAGCGGATCAGGTCACCGCGGTAGCGCTCGTCGAAGTCCATGTCGATGTCGGGCATCGACTTGCGGCCCGGGTTGAGGAAGCGCTCGAAGATCAGCCCGTACTGCAACGGATCGAGGTCGACGATTCGCAGCGCGTAGGCGACGCAGCTGCCCGCCGACGAACCGCGACCCGGCCCGACGCGAATGCGGTGCTCGCGCGCGTAACGGATGAGGTCCCACACGACGAGGAAGTAGCCCTCGAAGCCCATGTCGCCGATGACACCGAGCTCGTACTCGAGCCGTTGGGCAACGGCGTCGGGGATGGGATCGCCGTAGCGCTCGCGCGCGCCGGTGTAGGTGAGGTGGCGCAAGTACTCATCGGGCGACGTGAAGCCGGCGGGCAGCGGGAAGTCGGGCAACTCGACGTTGCCGAACTCGATCTCGACGTTGGCCCGCTCGGCGATCAACAGCGAGCTGTCGCACGCCTCCGGCAGCTCGGCGAACACGGTGCGCATCTCCGCCGCGGTCTTCAAGTAGAAGTCGTGGCTGTCGAGCTTGAAGCGGTTCGGGTCGTCGAGCGACGAACCGGTCTGCACACACAGCAG
This sequence comes from Acidimicrobiales bacterium, assembly GCA_035649535.1. Classification (GTDB taxonomy): domain Bacteria; phylum Actinomycetota; class Acidimicrobiia; order Acidimicrobiales; family JACDEA01; genus JACDEA01. The sequence continues at coordinate 9,240 of DASRJI010000130.1, forward strand.
CGCGTCGTGGGCGAGCGCGTCTTCCTTCTTCGTGTAGTGGCAGTCGTTCGTCGCCAGCAGCGGCGCGTTGAGCTTGCGCGCGATCTCGACGAGCTGCGGGTTGGTGCGCCGCTGTTGCGGGATCCCGTGGTCCTGCAACTCGATGAAGGTGTTGTCGCGCCCGAATATGTCCTGCAGCCGGCCGGCGAGCTTGGCCGCGCCCACGGGGTCGTCGCGCAACAGCGCTTGGTTGACGACGCCACCGAGGCAACCACTCGATGCGATGACGCCCTTCGAGTACTTCTCGAGCAGCTCCCAGTCGCAGTTATGGATCGCGAAGTCAGAAACGTATGAGTGATCATCCTCAACTTCGATGTTGTAAACGAGCCCGCTGTACTGGCGGACGAGGACGTCACCGATCGGCTTGTAGACGTATGCGTCGTCGGAGAGGGTGCGGCGAAACTTGAGCGGCCGTCGAGGCGAATAGTTGCTCCGGTACTGCGTCGCGTGCTCTTCGGCTGGCAGCTCTTGGTCGGTGACACATGCGAAGTCCCCGCGCAAGGTCGCTTGCAGCATCCTCATTTGCCACGCAAGGTTTTTCGATGTCTGGGTGAAGATGATCGTGTCTGGTTTAATGGAGCCATCGCCGTCTAGAACGGCGTCGACGAGTCCTTGCTGGAACTCGCGCGGACTCTCGAACACGAACTCCGGAAGTCGCTTGTTGCGCGCCCCAGTGCCGCACAGCGCGGCGAGCAACTCCGCGAGAATTGAGGAGTAACACCTAACGGTGACGCCCTGATACCCGGGGCGATCGTCGCGCTTTTGCAACGAAACCGACTTGCCAGTCAGCTTCTCCGCCATCACCGTGCAACGGTCGATCAGGTCCTGCTCGGCACTGTGGAAAGTCCAGCACGCAGAGTTCCGGTCCTTGTGCCCCTCCGCGACATACAACCCGATGAAGTAGCCAAGGTCGTAGTCGAGGGGAAGGACTTCGGGAAGTTGCGCGTAATGGTGGGTCGGGCCGATTCTTCTGCGGTCGGCCGTCGTTGAAAAGAAGCCTGGTCGATGTTCCGCGGGCGCCCAACGAACGAATTCCTGCGGTTTGATGTGGTCGATCGCCGCAGCGTCTGAGGCGACCTTCGGCAAACACGCCCAGCTGTTCCAGTTGCGAACACTCTCGGAAGGCGACGGTCGTCCGGGCTTTAAGTCCTTCGCTTCAACCCAGTCGTGCGATCCGTCAGCGGATCGAACCAAAACTGGGTGCTCATCGGTCATCCAGGTGACTCGCTCGTAGCGTCCAGCCAAGCGGACGCCGTACACATCGCCCTCGTGATGCCGCGACATCACTTGCATGACTTTGCGGAAACGGCCTTTGTGAGTCAGTACCTCGTCCCCAACCGCAACGTCGGCAATCGCCTTGACGCCATCGCGCGTGACAATTTCTTGTCGCGGCAACAAACATCTGGGTTTGTAATAGAAACCTTCGAGGTACGCGGCGCTCGAGAGCTTCATGAGGTTGTGGTAGCCCTCGGTTGACTCGGCGAGCAGCGTCAGGTGGTAGTAGAGCTTCTCGCCTTCGCCGCCGTCGCCACCGGTGTCATCGACGCGACCGCGGCGCACTGGTCGCTCGGTGCGGCTCTCCGCCGCTTGGTACGCCTCGATGCCGATGATCGGCTTGATCCCGGCGTTCTTGGCCGCCTTGTAGAAGTCGAGGACGCCGTACATGTTGCCGTGATCGGTGATTCCGATCGCCGGCTGGCCGTCAGCCACCGCAGCGGCGATGACCTCATCGATCCGGGCCGCGCCGTCCAGCATCGAGAATTCTGAATGGGTGTGGAGGTGCGTGAAGCTATCCCCCACCGCTCAATGCCCTCCTTCTGTCCACAGGCCCCTGTGGACGAACTACACCCGTGTGATTCGTCGACCTTAGCGCGCCGGTGGGCGGTCCGATAGGCCCCTCGGACCGACGTGTCGGTGCCAGAGCAACGGAAATCGCAACCTCACACCGACACGTCGGCGTGGGGGTTAGAGGTACGTGCCTGGGGCGGGTGGGGTGCCGTCTTCGCCGGCGGGGAGGGCCCGGCGGCGCATGTCTTCGAGCTGGGCTCGGGCGGCCATTTGCTGGGCGAAGAGCGTGGCCTGGATGCCGTGGAACAGGCCCTCGAGCCACCCGACGAGCTGCGCCTGGGCGACGCGCAGCTCGGCGTCGCTGGGCGAACCGTCGCTGTCGAAGGGCGAGGCCAGCCGGTCCAGCTCGTCGCGCAGGTCAGGCGAGAGCCCGTCGGCCAGTTCCTTCACCGACGTGGCGTAGATCTCGCGCATCCGCGCCCTGCTCTTGTCGTCGAGCGGTGCGTGCCGGACCTCTTCGAGCAGCTGCTTGATCATCGAGCCGATGCGCAGCACCTTGGCGGGCTGCTCGACCGTTTCGAGGTTCGCAGCTCCGCCCGCATCGCCGTCGAGTTCGGGCGCCGTGACGATTTCAGGTTGTTCGGGGAGATCCGCCATCGCGCTTTACCATAGGTCTGTGAAGGTCTCTACCCGGGGCGACTACGCGAGCCGCGCCCTGTTGTCCCTCGCCCTTCACGACGAGGCATCGGGGCCGACGTCGGTGCGCGACATCGCCGATCGGACCGGACTCCCCCAGCCGTACCTGGAACAGATCCTGCTCGCCCTAAAAGGCGCGGGACTCGTGCGCTCCAAGCGCGGCGTCGGGGGCGGGTATGTGCTCGCCCACCCGCCCGACGAGATCACGCTCGGCCAGATCATCAGCGCGGTCGACGGGCCCATCGTGGCCGGTGACTTCGGCGAACCGCACCAGGACGGCGCATGCGACCACGAGGGCCAGTGCGTGCTGCTTGCGGTGTGGGCCGACGTCGGCGGCCACATGCGGAGCCACCTCGATTCCTTTACGCTCGCCGACATGGTCAAGCGGGCCCGCGGCACCGTTACTGCGCCGCTCGCGCCTTTGTCCTGACCCCCTCGAGATCGGCGGGCAGCGCCGACTCGAATGCACACGGCTCCCCCGATATCGGGTGGTCGAAGCCCAACTCGTACGCGTGCAGGAACGGCCGACGGAGGCCGAAGGCCCGGCCGCCGCGATACCGGCTGTCGCCGGCAACGGCGTGACCGATCGCCGCCAGATGCACGCGGATCTGGTGGGTGCGGCCCGTGTCGAGCTTGCACTCGACCAGCGTCGACGGCGGCTCAGTCGTGAATCGCTCGATCACCTTGTAGTTGGTGCGCGCTTCGCGCCCGCCGGCGGCGACGGTCATCCGCGTGCGATCGCGGTTCGACCGCCCGAGCGGGGCGTCGATGATCCCTGCTTCGTGGGCGACCTCACCGAGCACGAGCGCGAGGTAGCGCCGATCGACGGTGCGCGCCTGCAGTTGGGCGACGAGGATCGCGGCCACATCGGGCGTGCGGGCAACCATGAGCAGCCCCGACGTCTCCTTGTCGAGTCGGTGCACGATTCCCGGCCGGTCGGGGTCGGGCCAGTCGTGGTTCGCAATGTCCGCGAAGCGGGCGAGCAACCCGTGCACGAGCGTCGCCGACCTCACGCCGGCGCCCGGATGCACGACGACGCCGGCCGGCTTGTCGACGACGATCACCGCGTCATCGGCGTGCACGACCTCGAACGGCACATCGGCGTCGGGCTCCAACACCACCTCGGCGACCACTGGGACAGTGACGTCGAGGGTCTCGCCGGCGACGACGCGCCGGCTGCGCGTGGTGACGATCACGCCGTTCACGGCGATCGCGCCGCTGGCGACGAGATCGGCGACCTCCGAACGCGGCAACCCGGTGAAGAGGGCAACGACGCGGTCGACCCGGTCGCCGGCGACTGCTTCGGGGATAACGACGTGCATCCGATTACGCGGTCGCGCGCCGGCTACTGAGCACAAGCAACACCGCGCCGACGACGACGGCGGCGTCGGCCACGTTCCACACCGGCCACCAACGAAGATCGATGAAGTCGATGACCGCACCGTGGTTGCCACGGAAGAAGCGGTCCACGAGGTTGCCGGCGGCCCCACCGATCACGAGACCCATCGACACGATGCCGAGGCGAGTCGTGATCGATCGCGACACGCCGACCAACGCGATGAGCACGATCACCGCTACGGCGGTGATGAACGGCGTCAACCCTTGTGCCGAGCTGAACGCGGCGCCCGAGTTGTACGTGAGGTTGAGCCAGAGCGTCCATACCACGTGGATCGGCCCATCGGCGAGCGCCCGCTCGGCCCACGTCTTGGTGACCTGGTCGAGAGCGATGACGGCGACGGCGACGCCAGCGATCGTGGCCGTCCGCCGGTCGGTCAGCGCCGCGAGAGCCCCCCGCTCTTGCACGCGATGCACAGGCGGGCCTGCGGGATCGCCCTGAGGCGAGCCTTGGGAATCTGCTGACCGCACCGTTCGCACGCGCCGTAGGTGCCGGCCGTGATCTTGGCCAGCGCGTGGTCGACCTCCTCGACCTCGGTCTGGGCCTGCATCGACAGCGCCAGGTCGCGCTCGCGGTCGATTGCGGTCGTTGTGCCCTCGCCCGACTCCTCGTCGAACTGCACGTCGCCCGGCTCCATCTCGGCCGCCATCTGATCGGCTTCGGCGCGCAACTCCTGCGCCTGTTCGACGTGACGGGTCCGCTCCTCGAGGAGCAGCGCCTGCTGCTCGAGGACGAACTTGTCGAGAACGAACTTCTTCTTCGGCGCGGGCTTGGGCGGCGCGGCCGGCGCCTTCTTGGCCGCGACGGGCGCCTTCTTCGCCGGAGCCGGTGCCTTTTTGGCCACCACCTTCTTGGCCGGAGCCGGCGCGGCCTTCTTCGCCACCACTTTCTTCACCGGCGCGGCCTTCTCTGTTGCCGGCGCGCCTCCGGCACGACGCGCCACCGTCTTGGTAGGCGTCGCCTTCTTCGTCGCAGCCTTCTTGGCCGGCGTCGCCTTGGTTGCTCGCGGCATGCAAGTCCTTCCGAAAAGAGCGGGGGAAGATACCACGGTCTACGACTCGTGCCGCGGTACCCCGACTAGTGATCGGGCGGACGAACGTTCCAGGCGGGCCCGGCATTCCCGGTCCCGTCCAGAGCAGTCGCGAGCAGGTGGCGGGCGTCGTCGGCCTCGATCCCGGTGACTTTGACCCGCTTCGTGCGGCTTGACTGGCCCTGGGTGAGCTCGACCTGATCCGCCTTGACCCCGAACAACTCGGCGACGAACGCCAGACAGGCGTCGTTGGCCTTGCCTCCCGTCGGCGGCGCCGCGACTTTGAGCTTGAGCGCATCGCCGTGACGGCCCACGGCCGCGGTCCGACCCGCGCCGGGCTGCACGTGGAGGCGCAAAACCACGTCGCCCTCGCTCGTTATGTCGAATAGGTCGCCAGACACCGCCCGTACTGTATGGCGATGCCGTTCGCCGGACTGGCTGATAAGCCGAATCACAACGAGCTCGAGCTCGCCATCCTCGAGCTTTGGGACCGAGAGCAGACATTTGGGGCATTGCGCGCGCTGAACGCCGACGGACCGCGGTTCAGCTTCATCGACGGCCCCGTGACGGCGAACAAGACGCTCGGCGTCCACACGGCGTGGGGGCGGACGCTCAAGGACGCCTTCCAGCGCTACAAGGCGCTCCGTGGCCACCACCAGCGCTACCAGAACGGGTTCGACTGCCAGGGCCTCTGGATCGAGGTGGGCGTCGAGCGGGATCTCGGGCTGAACTCGAAGCGGGAGATCGAGGAGTACGGCCTCGAGGAATTCGCCCGCAAGTGCCGAGCGGTCGTCGAGTGGTCCTCGGCCGAGCTGACCAAGGGCTCGATCCGCCTCGGCCAGTGGATGGACTGGGGCACCGACTACTTCACGTTCTCCGACACGAACATCGAATACATCTGGCGGTTCCTCAAGATCGTGCACGAGCGCGGTTGGCTGTATCGGGGCCACCGGGCGACCGAGTGGTGCCCGCGGTGCGGCACGTCGATCTCCGCCCACGAGCTGGCCGGGAGCTACATCGACCGGGAGGACCCGTCGCTGACCGTCCGCTTCCCGTTGCTCGACCGGCCGGGCGAGGCCGTCGTCATCTGGACCACGACCCCGTGGACGCTGCCGGCCAACGTGGCCGCCGCGGTGCATCCGGAGGCTGACTACGGACGGCGCGCCAACGGCGACTGGGTTGCCGTCGCCCGAGGGGGCACCGGGGCCGCCTTCGAGGAGACCAGGAAGGGCAGCGAGCTCGCCGGGTGGCGCTACCGCGGACCGTTCGACGCGCTCGGGCCCGGCGGCGAGGTCGAGCACCGCGTCATCCCGTGGGACGAAGTGTCGCTCGACGAGGGCACCGGCATCGTGCACATCGCGCCGGGCTGCGGCACCGAGGACTTCGAGCTGAGCAAAGTCCACGACCTCCCCGTACTCACGCCGGTCGACGAAGCCGGGCGGTTCTTCGAAGCGTACGGCTGGCTCGACGGGCGGCTCGCCCACGACGCGGCCGACGACATCATCGAGGACCTGCGCAAGCGCGAGATCCTCGTCGACGCCGGCACCATCACCCACCGCTATCCAGAGTGCTGGCGCTGTCACACGCCGCTCATCTTCCGCATCTCCGACGACTGGTTCATCGCCGTCAACGAAATCCGCCAGCCGATGCGCGACGCCAACGCCACGGTGGAGTGGACCCCCGAGTACATGGGCAAGCGCATGGACGACTGGCTCGTCAACATGGCCGACTGGAACATCTCGCGGCGCCGCTACTACGGCTTGCCGCTGCCGTTCTATCCGTGCAGTTGCGGGCACACCACGATCGTCGGATCGCGCGCCGAGCTGGCCGAGTTGGCCACCGAGCCGCTCGACGGACTCGAGGAATTGCGCCGCCCGTGGATCGATCGCGTCGACATCCGGTGCACCGAGTGTGGCGAAGTCGTCCGCCGCATCACCGAGGTCGGCGACGTGTGGCTCGACGCCGGCATCGTTCCGTTCTCGACGCTCGGATGGGAGCACCCCACCTATATCGCCGAGGGCTACGCCACCGGCGCGGCCAAAGGGCTCACGACCGCGGACCTCCCCGATCACGCGTACTGGGAGCAGTGGTTCCCGGCCGACTGGGTGTCGGAGATGCGCGAGCAGATTCGCCTGTGGTTCTACTCGCAGCTCTTCATGTCGGTCGCGCTCACCGGACGGGCGCCGTACCGCAAGGTCCTCGGCTACGAAAAGCTGCTCGACGAGACCGGGCGGGAGATGCACGGGTCGTGGGGCAACATGATCGACGCCGACGAGGCGTTCGCTCGCATGGGTGCCGACGTGATGCGGTGGCAGTACTGCATGCAGCCGCCGAGCCAGAACCTGCTGTTCGGCTTCGGTTCGGGCCAAGAGGTTCAGCGCAAGCTGCTCACGCTCTGGAACACCGCGTCGTTCTTCATCCGCTACGCCAACATCGCCGGCTTCACGCCGTCCTATGACGACGTGCGCGAGCTGGACGGTGAGCTGGTCGGGCTCGACCGGTGGTTGGTCGCCCGCACGCGTCAACTGGTCGCCGACGCCACTGACGCGTACGAGCGCTACCTCACGGTCGACGTGCTGCGCGCCTTCGAGGCGTACGTCGACGACTTGTCGAACTGGTACGTCCGGCGCTCCCGCCGACGCTTTTGGGACGACGACGAAGTCGCGCTACGCGTGCTGTGGTCCTCACTCGTCAACGCCCTTCGTGTGATCGCTCCGGTGATGCCATTCCTCACGGAGCACCTGTGGCAGATCCTCGTGCGCGACGTCGTCGCCGATGCGCCGCCGTCGATCTTCCTCGCCGGGTGGCCCGAACTGGCCGACATCGACGATGCGCTCTTGTCAGAGGTGGCCACGATGCGTGAGGTCGTCGAGCTCGGCCGTCGGGCCCGCACCGAATCGAAGATCAGGAACCGCCAGCCACTGCGTCGCTTGGTGGTCGAGGGGGCCGACGCGGCCCAGCCTCACGCCGAGGAGATCGCCGAGGAGCTGCGCGTGAAACACGTCGAGTTCGGTGCGATCGAGGCCACAGAACTACGCGTGCGTCCGAATCTCAAGGTGTTGGGCCCGCGACTGGGCGCCGATCTCGTCCAGGTGCGCAAGGCGCTCGACGCCGGCGAGTTCGAAGCGTTCGACGACGGCGGGTTCCGGGTCGCCGGCCACGACCTCAGCGCCGACGACGTGCTCGTCAATCGAACCGAGAAGGAAGGCTGGGCGGTGGTGTCCAACCTCGGCGTCAGCGTCGCACTGGAAACCACGTTGGACGACGAGCTTGAGCGCGAAGGTCGCGTGAACGATCTCATCCACGAGATCAACTCAAAGCGCAAGGAAGCCGGTCTGGAGATCACCGACCGGATTCACCTTCACCTGCCGGCGCGCGACGCCGACCTCTCGGACTACTTCGATCGCATCGCGTCGGAAACGCTCGCGGTGAGTGTGGACGTGTCGCCCGACGACACGTTGCGAATCGAGAAGGCTTAGCGCTTCTTCGCGGCGGCGGTCTTCTTCGCCGCGGTCTTCTTGGCCGGCGCCGCCTTCTTGGCTGCGGTCTTCTTCGCCGGTGCAGCCTTCTTGGCCGGAGCCTTCTTGGCCGCCGCTTTCTTCGGAGCGGCCTTCTTCGGAGCGGCCTTCTTCGGTGCCGGGGTCACGGTGACGCCGAGCAGCTCGTCGATGCGGACGAGGATGCTGTAGCGGCCGGACCCGGAGCGCTCACGGTCGGCGACGACCGCCAGCTCGTCGTCGTCGAGCTCGGGCAGCAACGGCAGGATCTGGTTGACGCGCAGGTCGTCGTAGTCGGCGATCGGGAACAACTCGTCGTCCGCCGCCTCGTAGTCCTCGTCGGCGTCCGCAGCGACCGACACCGCCGGCGCCGTTCCCTCTAGCTCGGCGGCGAGGGCGTCGATGCGGCGCAGGATGCTCGCACGCGCCTTGCCGTCCTCCTCGCGCGCCCGCACCTGGTCGAGCTCCTCGATGTCGAGCTCGGGCAGCAACGGCACGATCTCGCTCACCAGCAGCTGGTCGTAGTCCTCGATCGGGAACCCGTCGTCGACCGGCGCCGGGCGGGCCGCCGCCTTGGCCTCTTGCAGCACGTATTCGGTCGTGGCCGGCCCACCCGCGTCGTCGACAGCAGGCACTGCCGCGGTCGCGGGCACGACGGCCTGACGCCGATTCATGCGCGAAAACACGAGCAGCACAAGGCCCGCGGCGACGCTGCACGCGATCGAGATGTAGATCGGCAGCGTGTTCTGAGACACGAAGCCGATGATCAGCGAAAGCGCGCCCACGAACACGAGCGCAATGGTCAAGAGCAGAAGCACAGAAGCACCATCCGGGTCAGTCGAGAACGGCCGCGCATCCTAGGCGCAACCAGCGATCAGGTGGGAATCTCAGCGCCGTTGTCGTCGACGGTGTCGACGTTCGCCTCGATCGCGTCGAGGGCCCGGGTGGCGTCGATCGACGCTGCCATCCGGCGGGGACCGGGCGGCGGGCCTGCGGGCGGGCCAGATGCCGGGCGAGCAGCCCCAAACGGCGGGCCCGACATGGGGGGCGGCTGCGGCTCGCGGCGAGGCGGGGGCGGTGCGTCCTCGACCGGCGTGACGTCGACCGGCTCGGGCGCCGCCGGTTCGGGCTCATCGGCTTCGGGCGGTTCGACCGATTCCACGGCGTCGGGCGCTACCGGCGGTTCGGGTGGTTCCAGCGGCGCGGTCGGCTCTGGGGTGGTCGGCTCGGGCGCATCGGCCACGATCCGCCGCTCGCCGACGGCCGGAATGTCCAGCTTGGTAGCTGTCGGCGGCGCCGGCGGGCGCCGGGTGGTGCTGTCGACCTTGCGCACGAGGTCGGCCAGCACGTCACGGATCCGGACCCGCTCGTGCTCGACGTACTGCTGCATCGCCAAAACGTCGTCGTGCAGATGCTTGCGAGCGGTTTCGAGGCGCTCGAGATCGGACCGCAGCTGTCGCTGGGCCTCCTCGGCCAGGCGATCGGCGGTTTCCCGGGCGTCGGCGACGAGTCGAGCCGCCTCCTCCTTCGCCTCCTTCAGCGCGAGATCGGCGGTGCGCTGCGCGAGCTTGAGGGTGCGCTGTACCGCGTCCTCGCCCTCGGTGGCGGCGGCCCGGTCCGATTCGGCCTGCTCGGTGCGCGCCAACGCGTCGTCGAGCTTGGCTTGGAGGGCGGCGACGCCCTCGGCGACCCGATCGAGAAACTGGTCGACGTCGTCGACGTTGTAGCCCCGAAACGCCACCCGGAACGTGACCGCTCGTAAAGCTCGCGGTGATACGTCCATGGCGACGGATGGTAACGCGCGCCGTGGCGGTTTCGAGGGAGCCTCAGCCGCGACCGACTGCGTTGGCGAGAATCTCAATGACGAAGAACGCGACCATCGGCGAGAGGTCGAACATCCCGATGTTCGGCACCACCCGGCGCAGCGGTCCGAGCACTGGTTCGGTGATCGTGTAGACGACGTTGGCGATCGACGCCATGGCACCGCCCGGCGACACGGGGAACCAACTCAGTACGACCCGGCCCAAGATCGCGAAGGCGTAAAGGTGGAGAAGTTGCCCGATGATGTTCATTGGCTCAGCCTCGGTAGAGGCCCTGCTCCTGCAACCGTCGCTTCTCCTCGGCGGAGACTTCGACGTTGGACGGCGTGAGCAAGTAGACGCCCTTCGTCACCTGATTCATGCTGCCGTCGAGGACGTAGACGACGCCGCTGCAGAAATCGACCAAGCGCCGGCGTAGCTCGTCGGGCCGGCCTTGCAGCGTGACGATCACCGGCTGGCCCGCCTTGAACCGATCGCCGATTTCCTTGGCGTCGCCAAAGTCGGCCGGCTCGACGACGTGCACCTTGGCCGCCCGGTCCGGTGAGATCGGGCGAACCACCGACGGCTTGGGCGTGACGCTGACGAGGCCGCCGCCTTCGTCGCGCCCACCGTCGCGCGGCAGCGTACGAATCGCCGACGCCGGGTTCTGCTCGTACTGCGGCTGCTCGGCCGGGCCACGTGTGAAGCCGCGCCCCACAGCGCCCGTGGGCGCACCCATGGGCGCGTTCGTCTGCGGCACGGGCTGCGTGCCGTGCATCGCGCCTGCGGCGGGACCGATCTGCGGGTCCTCATAGGACCCGTAGTCGTCGTAATCGTCATCGACGAGGCCCAGGTAGACCATCGCCCTGCGGAAGACCGACATGGTGCTTGCCTCCTCGTAGCTGAGCCTATCGTCGCACTTCGCCATTCACGGGCCGCGGACCGAGCAGCGCCGTACCGATACGCACAATCGTCGCGCCTTCCTGCACCGCGACTTCGAGATCGGCCGACATGCCCATCGACAGCTCGCTCAACTCGAGCGTCCGGGCCAGGTCGGCCAGCGCCCGAAAGCCGGGCCGGGCCCCGTCCGGGTCGCCCAGTGGCCCGACGGTCATGAGGCCGCGAACGTCGAGCCCGAGCGCTCGGGCGTGATCGACGACGGCGGGCGCATCGGCAACAGCACAGCCGTGCTTGCCCGGCTCGCCGGTGACGTTGACCTGAATGAGCACGGCGGCGCCCGGGGCCCTCGCCGCGATGGCGGCGGCGGCGTCGTCGCGGTCGACGGCCTGCCACAGGTGCACGTGCGGGGCCAGGGCCGCCACCTTGTTGCGCTGCACCGGACCGAGGAAGTGCCACCGCACGGCCGGCGGCGCCTCGGCCGCTTTGACGACCAGCTCCTGGGCGTAGTTCTCCCCCACGTCGACGACACCGGCGTCGACGGCGGCCTGGACCGAAGCGATCGGCAACTTCTTGGTGACCGCGACGACGGTGACCCGTGCCGGATCGCCGCCGGCGGCCCGGATCCGCCCGCGAACCACCTCCAGGTTGGCGACCACGTCGGCTATCGGAGCCACGCCACCACCGCCTGACGCTCGCGTTCTTGACGGGCCCGGTGTGAGAAGAACCGATCGGCGTCGCAGGCGGTGCACGCGTCGACGACGTCCACCAGCTCAGCCCCGGCTCGCTCGAGGGCGCGGCCGACGCCCGCCGGCAGGTCCAGGGCAGGGCGGCCGGCCGGCGTGGTCGCGCGGACGATGTCGCCCAACCCGGCGGCGACCACCGCCAGGTCCTCGTCACCGAACTCGTAGCACTCGGCGTGGATGCACGGCCCCAGCACGGCCGTCACCGTCGACCCGCCGGCCGCGCGCACGGCGTCGACGGCGCGGTCGACGACGCCGGCCACCAAGCCCCGCCAACCAGCGTGCACGACCGCGATCACACCCTCGGGGGCGGCCAGTGCGATTGGAGCGCAGTCGGCGGTCAGGACGGCAAGGGCCGCCTCTCGATCGCGGGTGACGCTGGCGTCGGCGACTTCACCCGCGGCGTCGCCGGCGCCGGCGACCGCCACGACACGGTCGCCATGCACCTGGCGAATCCAACTCCACGGCCGGTCGAGCACCGCACGACGCCGGTCAGCGACGTCAGCCCGCACTTCGTGGACGTAGTCGCCGCCGTGACCCAGATCGCCCTCGGCCCGGCCGGTGAAGCGCACGCGCGCCGGACCGAGGTCGAACTGGATTACTTGAGGAAGCTGGGGACGTCGAACTCGTCGTCCTCGAGATCCATGAACTCCTCGTCGTCGCCACCGGACTCGCCGAGGCCCAACGAGGGACGGCGACGCTCGGCGCCGCCGCTGCGCTTGTCGTCCCACCGCTCGAAGCCGGCGGCGATGACGGTGATGCGCACTTCGTCGCCCATCGTGTCGTCGATGACGTTGCCGAAGATGAGGTTGACGTCGGGGTGCGCGACTTCCTGAATGATGCTCGCCGCTTCGTTGACCTCGAACAGGCCGAGATCGTTGCCGCCGGCGATGTTGAGGAGGATGCCGCGTGCGCCCTCGATCGATGCTTCGAGCAACGGACTCGTGATCGCGGCGCGGGCCGCGTTGACGGCGCGCCCTTCGCCCGACGCGGTGCCGATGCCCATGATCGCGGTACCGGCGTTGCTCATCACCATCTTCACGTCGGCGAAGTCGGTGTTGATGAGGCCCGGCGTCGTGATGAGGTCGGTGATGCCCTGCACGCCTTGCAGCAGAACTTCGTCCGCGTGTTTGAACGCGTTGATCATCGACGTCTTGTCGTTCGACACCGTGAGCAGTCGGTCGTTGGGAATGACGATGAGCGTGTCGACCTTCTCGCGCAGCTTCTGGATGCCCGTCTCGGCTTGCACCGCGCGGCGCCGGCCTTCGAACGCGAACGGTCGCGTGACGACGCCGATCGCCAGCGCGCCGAGGCCGCGTGCGATCTCGGCGACGACCGGCGCGCCGCCCGTGCCCGTGCCGCCGCCTTCGCCGGCGGCGATGAACACCATGTCGGCGCCCTTGAGCACTTCTTCGATCTCGTCGCGGTGTTCCTCGGCGGCCTCGCGGCCGACCTCGGGATCGCTCCCGGCGCCGAGGCCACGCGTGAGCTGGCGCCCGATGTCGAGCTTGACGTCGGCGTCGCTCATAAGCAGCGCCTGCGCGTCGGTGTTGACGCCGATGAATTCGACGCCCTTGAGGCCGGCATCGATCATGCGGTTCACGGCGTTGACGCCGCCACCGCCGATGCCGACGACTTTGATCACGGCGATGTAGTTCTGCGCAGCTCCAGCCATTCGAGTCACTCTCCTGTTCGATGGCCGTGGGCCATGTGTGCAGGACTCGAAGCGAGAGATAAGGCCCTTCTCCGTAGGCTTGCGCCTAGCCTCAACCTCAACTTCAGGTCTATAGTTATGTCAACCTCAGGGAATGGTCGAGACCATACCGAGGCGCTACCGCCGGGTCAAGACCGGTGCGCCAGGAACTCGCACGTCAAGCACGGAAAGTCCGGCGATATTGGCGTGCTCGAGGACGGTGACCACCGCGTCGAGCTTGGCCGCCAACTGCGCCGCACTCCCCAACCGGACCACGCCGGACGGCACGAGGTGCAGTTCGATGCCGTCGGCGGCGACGCCGATCACCGGCGCCTTCGGACGCAGCTCGTTCGGTAACGCCGCGGCCACCTTGAGCGCGTCGAGCAGCGGCGCCGGCACCGTCGTGCCGACGCGCCCGGCCGCCGGTCCACCAGAGATTTGCGGCACACCCGCCGTCGGCGCCGCGCCGTGCGCGAGCACGCGGCCGGTCTTGTCGACCAGCGCCCATCCCCCACCGTCGACCGCCAGCGACGCGACCGGGACGCGTTCGGTGAGCTTGATGCGGATCGTCGCCGGCCACTCGCGCTCGACGTTGACGCGATCGACCCACGGGAGGCGCTTGAGGCCGCCGATCATCGCGTCGGCGTGGACGTCGACCATCAGCCGGTGTCGTTGGAGACCGCCGGCGCGCATGATGTCGGGAACCGCGGTGTGTTGCGCGCCGCTGATGGTGACGTGATCGACGTCGAGGACGGGCGACCGCGTCATCGCCACCGCGCCGGCGGCGGTCAGCACCACGGCAAGCAGTGACACCAGCAGACGAAGGCGGCGGCGACCCTGCCGGCGCGCCACTTCGATCCGCCGTTGCCGAATCCGCGGGTCGACCGGCGGCCGCGGGCGCGTGCGGGTCGGCGTCGTCATGCGAACCCCACCAGCCGCACCTCCGGGACCAACTCCACGCCAACAGCTTCATGGACGCGCCGCTGAACCTCGCGGATGAGGGCGAGAACGTCGTCGGCCGCGCCGCCCACGTCGGCCTGGATGAAGTTGGCGTGTTTGTCGGACACCTGCGCGGTCCCGACGCGGAAACCACGCAAGCCGGCGGCATCGATGATGCGCCCGGCCGAGTCGCCGTCGGGGTTCGTGAACACCGACCCTGCGTTCTGCCCGCCGGGCTGGTTCTCGCGGCGCCACTGCACGATCTCGCTGATGCGCGCCTCGGCGATGGCGGCGTCGCCGCGGGCAAGTTGGAAGCGGGCGGCGGCGACGATGTGGGTCGGCTCGATCGCCGATCGGCGGTAGCCAAAGGCCAGTTGCGCATTCGGCCGCACCGCCGACTCGCCGGTCGCCAGGTCGATCACGGTGGCGTCGATCAGTGACCCGGCGATATCGGCGCCATGGCCGCCGGCGTTCATGCGGACGCCGCCCCCGACGGACCCGGGCACGCCGACCGCCCACTCGAACCCCGTGAGCCCGGCCGCCGCGGTTCGCCGGGCGACGATCGGCAGGGCGGCGCCGCCGCCGGCGGTGACCACGTCGCCCTCGATGTCGATCCCGGCCAAGCCATCGCCCAGGAGCACGGCCAACCCGTGGAAGCCGCCATCGGCGACGAGGAGGTTGGAACCCTTGCCGAGGGCCAGCACGGGCACGCCCGACGCCTGTACGGCGCGGCTGACCAGATCCAGATCAGCCATCGAGTTCACCTCAACGAGCAGTGCGGCCCGGCCGCCGACCCGGTAGGTCGTCAGCGCCCCGAGCGGCGCATCCCGTCGCGCCGCGTCACCCAGGACCGCCGCCGCCCGGATCACCCCGTCTTCACTCAAGCCAACATCTCGTCGGCGAGGGTGGTGAGGTCGCCGGCGCCGAGGGTGAGGCACACGTCGCCCGGCCGCAGACGCGCCCGCAGATAGGGCGCTATCGACTTGCGGTCCGGCAGGTAGGCGACGTGGGCGTTCGGCCGGTGCCCGAGCACCGCCTTGACGATCAGATGGCCGGACACGCCCGGACGCGGTGCCTCAAACGCTGGATACACGTCGGTGACGACGAGCAGATCGGCCCGATCGAAGGCGGCCGCGAAGTCGCGCCACAGTGCCTCGGTCCGCGAGTACCGGTGGGGCTCGAACACGCAGACCACGCGCCGCCACCCGCCGTCGGCCACCGCGTCGAGCACCGGCCGCACTTCACCGGGCAGGTGGGCAAAGTCGTCGATGTACGTGACGCCGTCGCGCTCGCCGCGCAGCTGCACGCGCCGAGCGACGCCGCGATAAGCGGCCAGGGCGCGGACGCCGGCGTCGAACGGGGCGCCCAACTCGAGGCCGGCGACCAGGGCGGCCGCCGCGTTGCGTGCGTTGTGGTGACCGAGCACCGGCACGCTGACCTCGCCCAGCGCGACGCCATCGCGCACCAACGTGAAACGGGATCCGCTGCGGTCGGAGACGAGATCGGCAATCCGGTAGGTGGCGCTCGCACTCGTTCCGTAGGTGATCGCAGCCGAACGTTGCCCAACCGCGTCGGCTACCGCGTCGTCGGCGCAGACGATGCGTTGCTCGGTTGCATTGGCGATGAAGCGGTCGAACGCATCAGTCAAGCGCTGGAAGTCGTTGCCGTAGTGCTCCAAGTGGTCGGGCTCGATGCTCGTGACGATGGTCACTGCCGCCGGCAGCTCGACGAACGTGCCGTCGCTCTCGTCCGCCTCGACAACGAGCAGGTCGCCGGCATCCCACGCGGCACCGGATTCGAGCCCGGCCACCTCGCCGCCGATGAGATACGACGGCTGTAGCCCGGCTTCGCGCAGGACGAGGACGAGCATGGCGGTCGTCGTGGTCTTGCCGTGCGTTCCCGAAATGGCGACCGTTCTGCGGGTCGCACAGATCGCGGCGAGCATCTCGGCCCGACGGAGCACAGGGATGCCCCGCTCCAGCGCGGCGACTACCTCGGGATTGGTCGGTGCGATCACCGTCGAGACGGCGACGGCATCGGCACCGTCAGCGTGTTCGGCGGCGTGCCCGATGGAAACACGAATCCCGGCGGCGCGCAGCCGGTCGAGCCGGGGCGAGTCGGCCACGTCGCTGCCGCTGACCTCATGCCCCATGGCCGCCAACAACAAGGCGATGCCGTTCATCGCCGCCCCGCCGATGGCGACGATGTGAATGTGCTGCGGGCGCGAGAGGTCGATGGTCACCGGGCCGCGGCGACGCGCGACCGCGAAGCGATGTTCACGAGAATCCCGGCCGCCGCCATCGTGAACAACAAGGCCGAACCACCGAAGGAGACAAACGGCAGGGGCACGCCAGTGACGGGAACCAGCCCGATGACCGCGCCGATGTTGATGGCAGCCTGGCCGGCGATCCACGTCGTGATCCCGGCAGCCAAAAGAGCAGAGAAGCGGTCGGGCGCCCGTAGCGCCGTGCGCACGCCGAGCACTGTGAGGGCAGCAAACAAAGCCACGACCAGAACCGTTCCCAAGAGCCCAAGTTCCTCACCGATGATCGCGAAGATGAAGTCGGTGTGCGCGTTGGGGAGGAAGCCCCACTTGGCCCGGCTGGCGCCCAGGCCCACGCCGAACGGACCACCCGAGGCGACGCCGACCAGGGACTGCACGACCTGGTAGCCGGCGTTGGTGTGGTCGTTGAACGGGTGCAGGAACGACATCAGCCGGGCCCGGCGGTATGGAGCGACCATGCCGACCGCCAGCGCGAGGCTCACGCCCGACAAGGCCACGCCGGCCATCGTCTTGAGCGACGAGCCGGCGATGAACGCCATGGCCAGGACCATCATCGACATCACGAGGGCGGTGCCCATGTCGGGCTCGGCCATCACGAGAACGACGAACCCGCCCAGCACCAGCAACGCGGGGTATGGAGAGATCCCCGGGCGCCGCAGCTCGGCGTGCCGGGTAAAGAGATGGGCGACAAACACCGCGAGCGCCAACTTGGCCAGCTCGCTCGGTTGGAACCGCACCGCGCCGCTCCCGAGCCACCGCCGGGAGCCATACACGGTGACGCCGAACCCCGGCACCAACACGAGGATCAGGAGCACAACGGCAAGTAACAGCATCGGCACGGCGAGTTGGCGCAGGCGTCGATGGTCGAAGCGGGCGCCGAGGACAAACATCAGGGCACCCGCCGTCACCCACGCGATCTGACGCTGAAAGAAGAACCACGACGAGCCGTACGTGCGCAGCGACTCGACCGACGACGCCGACAGCACCATCACCAGGCCGATGACGTTGAGCACCACAACGACGGCGACGATCCACGTGCCGGCGTGATCAGGGCGCGAGCGCGGGCTGGTCGTGGTCGTCGCCACTACTGCGCCCCCACGAGCTCGGCGACGGCGCGAGCAAAGTCCCGCCCCCGCTCGGCGTAGTTGCGATACCAGTCGAACGAGCTGCACCCAGGCGACAGCAGTACGGCGTCGCCGGGCTCGGCTTGGTCGCGCGCCAGGCCCACGGCCTCGTCCATCGACGTCGCCATGGCCACCGGCCGCCGGCCGGCGAACGCGGCGCCGACCTCCTCGGCGGCTTCGCCGATGGCGACGACCGCGCGCACGCGATCGGCGACCGCGGCCAGCGCGCCGAGGTCGAGACCCTTGTTGCGGCCGCCGGCGATGAGCACGACGGAATCGAACGCGGACACCGCGGTCACGACCGACGCGGGCGTCGTCGCCTTGGAATCGTCGTAGAACCGCACCCCACCAGCGTCGCCGATCAGCTCCACGCGATGGGGGAGGCCCCTGAACTCTTTCAGCACACGCTGGCAACTGGCGCGGTCAGCTCCGGCCGCCAGCGCCGTCAACGACGCGGCCAGCGCGTTCATCACGTCATGCGGCCAGGCGCGCAGCAACGCGTCGCGCGTTACGAGGACTTCGCCGAGAACGACCAGATTGTCGCCGTCGAGGAACGCGCTGGCGTGTGCATCCGTGAGGCTGAACGTCCTGAGACGAGACCGAAGCCCGTGGGCGGCGGCCATCACGACGGGATCGTCGGCATTGGCGACCGCGGTGTCGTCGGCGGTCTGGTTCATCCACACCTTCGCTTTGGCCGCCACGTAATGGTCCATCGACGGGTGCCAGTCGAGATGGTCCTCGGCCACGTTCAACCACGTCCCCACCGTCGGGTGGAACGAGTCAGCGAACTCGAGCCGGAATGACGACGCTTCGACGACGATCGCGTCCAGCGGATCGGCGAGCGCGTCGACGAGCGGCAACTCGTTGTTACCGGCGGCGACCACGCGCCGGCCGCCCGCCTTCAGCATCTCGGTCACCAGCGTGCACACCGTTGTCTTGCCGTTGGTCCCGGTAACGGCGACGAACGGCGGGTGGTCCCATTGCGAAACCAGCTCGAACTCGCTCCACACCGGCACGCCACGCCCATGGGCCGACGTGATGACGCGATGACCGATCGGTACACCGGGAGCCGGGAACACCACGTCGACCGCGGCAACCAGCGCGTCGATCGCGGCGTCGTCGGGGCCGACGGCCAACTCGACGCCCAGTGACGAGGCGCGCGCGACGGCGTCTTCGCCGCCGCGGTCGTCGGCCGTCGCCACGTCCCACCCGCGTGCGAGCAGTTGACGGGCCACCGCCTCGCCCGCCTGGCCCATTCCGAACACAAGCGCGCGCGTCATCCGGCCACGCCATGGCGAATGGAGTCGGCGTAGAACAGCGCGAGCGCACCCGCCGTCGCCAGGCCGGCGAGGATCCAGAAGCGCACGATGACGGTGGTCTCCGGCCAGCCGAGCAGCTCGAAGTGGTGGTGAATCGGCGCCATGCGGAAGACGCGGCGATGGAACCAACGGAACGCCGCGATCTGGATCATCACCGACACCGTCTCGGCGACGAACAGCCCGCCGATGATCGGCAGCAGCAGCTGAACGTTGAGCGTCAAGCTCAGACAAGCGAGCCCGGCGCCGATCGCCAGCGCGCCGGTGTCGCCCATGATGATCTGGGCCGGCGCCGCGTTCCACCAGAGGAAGCCCGCGCAGGCGCCCATCATCGCCGAGGCAACGAGAGCGAGATCGAGCGCCGACTTGACGTTGTACACGTCGAAGTGGCGGAACTCCCAGAAACCGATGACGACGAACGCGCCAAAGCAGAACACCGACGAGCCGGCGGCCAGCCCGTCGAGGCCGTCCGTGAGGTTCACCGCGTTGGTCGCGGCCAGGATCATCAAGACGGCGAACACCATCCAGCCCCACGTGTGCAGGTCGATGCCGAGCGAGTCGAAGCGCGTGACCGACAGGTGCGTGTCGACGTGGACGACGTGTTGCCCGGCGATGGCAAAGCCGACGGCAACCACGCCCAGGCCGGCCATCTTCGTGCGCTTGGTGAGGCCGAGGTTGCGCTCGTTGCGAACTTTGATCCAGTCGTCGAGCGCGCCGACCGCGCCGGCGCCGACGATGGTGAGCATGGTGATGAGTCCGGTGAACGTGAAGATGGCCCCGGCCCGGCCGTGGCCGATCACGTAGCCGACGACCGCGGCGCTGACGATCATCAGTCCACCCATCGTCGGCGTGCCCGCCTTGGTCGTGTGGCCCTCGGGCATGTCTTCCTGGATCGGTTGGCCGATTCCGCGCGAGTGCAGGAACCGCATCAGCAACGGCGTGCCGACGAGTGAGCACAGGAGCGCAACGCCTCCGGCGGCGACGAGGGCGATCACTAGGACGCCGTCTCCAGCGCGCGGCGGGCGACGTCGCGATCGTCGAACGGGTAGACGGTGTCGCCGATCTGCTGACCGGTCTCGTGTCCCTTCCCCGCGATCAGCACGAGATCGCCCGCCTCGGCTTCGTCGAGGGCGAGCGCGATCGCCCGCGCTCGGTCCGGCTCGACAACGAGACGACCCTGGCCGGCGACGCCGGCCACGACCGCGGCGATGATCGCATCGGGGTCCTCATGCCGCGGATTGTCCGATGTCAACACGGCGACGTCGGCGAGCGTGGCGGCGGCCACGCCCATGGGGCCCCGCTTGCCCGGGTCGCGGTCACCGCCGCAGCCGAAGACGACGATGACCCGTCCCCCGGCCGCCAGCTCGCGCCCGGCGCGTAAGGCTTCGGCCAGCGCCTCCGGCGTATGGGCGTAATCAACGGCCACGGCAAACGCCTGGCCGGCGTCCACCCATTCGAAGTGGCCGCGGACCGTTTGCAGGGCGCGCAACCCGGCGGCGATCGCGTCGCGGTCGACACCGAGCTCTTCGGCGGTTGTGGCCGCCGCCAGCGCGTTGGCCACGTTGAAGCGGCCGGGCAACGCCAGCGTGATCGGTACGCCACGCCAGGTGAACGAGCTGGCGACGCGCTCGACCTTCAAGTCGACAGCATGGGTCATCGAGAACGTGGTCATCGGGATGGTCGCGTGCTGCACGAGGCGACGGCCCCACTCGTCGTCGCCGTTGGCGACCCCCAACGCGGCTAGCTCCGGCGCGAACAGGCTCGCCTTGGCCTCGAAGTAGTCATCCACCGTCGCGTGCACCTCGCCGAGGTGGTCGCGACCGAGGTTCGTGAATACCGCAGCGGCGAAGCGGACTGCGTCGACGCGATGGGCGACGAGTGCCGCAGAGGAAACTTCCATGGCCACCGCGGTGTACCCATCGTCACGAAAGCGAGCCAGCTCGGACTGGAGCGCAGGCGCCTCCGGTGTGGTCCGCTCACTGCTCAAGCTGCCGATCACGCCGCACCGTCCACCGGCGGCGTCGAGGATCGCTTGCAGCATGAACGTCGTGGTCGTCTTGCCGTTGGTGCCGGTGACGCCGACGACCTGCATGGCGCGAGAGGGATGGTCATGAATCGCCGCCGCCAGCCCGGCGAGGGCGCGCCGGCTGTCGGTAACGATCGCCTGTGGCACGTCGACGTCGACCAGGCGTTGGCCGACGACAGCGACGGCGCCTTGCGCCACCGCCGCCGGCGCGTAGTCGTGCCCGTCGGCGTGCCGTCCGACGACGCAGCAGAACAGCGTGCCGCGCGTGACCGCGTTCGAGTTGTGCGTGACGTCAAGGACGTCGACGCTCGCCGGCTCACCCCTGATCAAGGTCACGTCTACGCCGCGAAGGAGGTCGTCCAGCCGCATTGCGCGCAATCTTCCTCAGCGAGTCGCCCGGGGCACCGTCGCGAGCGTAGTGGTGGTTCCTGCGTCCAAATCCCCCACTGGCTTGGCCCGCTCGGCGGTTGTGTCCGGTACGGCAGCGGCCTGCACTGGCGGTGGCGGCGGCACCCGGAACTCGCGCAGCGCGTAGCCGGCCAGCTCAGCGAACACCGGCGCGGCGACCAGTCCGCCGAAGATCGGCGTGGGCTCGTCGAGGATCACCATGATGCTGAACGCGGGCTTCTCGGCCGGTACGAATCCGGCGAAGCTCGACATGTACGCGCCGGGCTTGTAGCCGGTGCCGCCGGGGAGCGGCTTGCGCGCCGTCCCGGTTTTGCCGGCGACCGTGTAGCCGTTGACGGCGGCCATGGTGCCAGTGCCCACCCGCACGACCTCGTCGAGCATCGCGGTCATCTGCCGAGCGGCCGTCGCGCTGACAACGCGACGCGTGGTCGACGGCGGCGTCGATCGCCGCTTGCCCTGACTGTCGAGAACGCCGCGCACCAACTTGGGCGCGACGTACAGGCCGCCGTTGGCGACCGCGTTGTACGCCGCGAGCATCTGGAGCGCGGTCACCGACACGCCGCCCTGCCCGATCGGGATGGTGGCCATGTCGGTCGAGTACCACTTGGCCGGATCGGCGAGGATGCCGGCGGACTCGCCAGGGAAGCTCAGACCGGTCCGCTCGCCGAATCCGAACGAGCGCAGATAGTTGTTCAGGCGCTGCTTGCCGAGCTTGCCCGCGATGGTGATCGCGCCGACGTTCGACGAGTTGGCGACGATGTCGGTGATCGACCACGACTGCACCGGGTGCGGATCGTGTTCAGTGAAGACGTGGTTGGCGATCTTGATCTGGTCGCCGATGGTGAGGTGGTCACCCGGCTGGATCGCGCCGGAGTCGAGCGCGCCGGCGATGGTGATCATCTTGTTGACCGACCCGGGCTCGAAGACGTCGGTGACTGCCATCGCCCGCTTGGCCGGTTGAACGTCGCCGAGGTCGCCGTTCTTCTTGATCTCGCGCGACAGGTTCGCCATGGCGAGTACTTCACCGGTCTCGGTCTGCATCACGATCGCCATGCCACCGTGCGCGTGGGCGGTGACGATCTCATCGGCCAGCGCGTGCTCGGCCGCGTACTGGAGCGAGCGGTCGATCGTGAGCTGAATGTCGTCGCCGCGCAGCGACGCGTTGAACTCTCGTACCCCGCCCGGGATGTCGCCGCCTGTCGCGTCGCGCTCAACGACCAACTCGCCGGGCCGGCCGGCCAGCGCCGCCTCGAACTGGCGCTCGAGGCCCGACTGACCGTCGTTGTCGAGGCCCACGTTGCCGATCAACGGCGCGGCGAGCCCACCAGCGGGCAGGACGCGCGTCGGCTCCTCGAGCAGGAACACGCCGTCGAGCTTCAGGTCCTTCACCTGCTTGCCAACGTCCTTGGACGCCTTGCGGGCCAGGTAGACGAAGCTGCCGTTACCGCTCAGCTTGTCCTGCAACGAGGCGACCGGTTGACCCAGCAGCGGGGCCAGCGCCGTCGCTTCGGAGCGCGGATCGGTTACGAGCCGCGGGTTGGCCCACACTGTGGGCCGAGG
>DASRJI010000131.1:0-13857 GCA_035649535.1 Acidimicrobiales bacterium
GATGCGGGGGACGATGCGGTCGAGCCACTTCGGCAGCCACCAGTTCGCGTCGCCGAGCAGCTCCATCGTCGCCGGCACGAGGACCATGCGGACGAGCGTGGCGTCGATGAACACGGCGGTCGCCAGGCCGAGCCCGAGCAACTTCAGCACGCGCAAGTCGCCGAGGACGAACGAGCTGAAGACCGCGATCATGATCGCCGCCGCCGCGGTGATGACGCGAGCCGTCGCGGCCAGCCCGTCGGCCACCGCCTCGGCGTTGTTGTGGCTCACGAGGTACTCCTCGCGAACGCGCGACAGCAGGAACACCTCGTAGTCCATTGACAAGCCGAACAGGATCGTGAACAGCATCATCGGCACCCAGAACTCGATGGGACCCGGGCGGCCGATGCCGACGACGTCCTTGAGCCAGCCCCACTGGAAGATCGCGATGATCACGCCGTACGCGGCGCCGATCGACAGCAGGTTCATGATCCCGGCCTTCACGGCGACGAGCACCGACCGGAACACCGCCATCAGCAGCAGGAACGAGAGCAGGATGACGGCCGTCACCATGATCGGCAGTCGCTGACCGACCTTGTCGGCCGCGTCGATTCCGAACGCAGTCACGCTGCCCGCGTGGATGTTGAGGCCGGCGCGCTTGATCTCGGCGCGAAGCCGGTGCACGAGTTCCGAGGTCTCGACGTCTTGCGGCGCGTGTTTGGCGATGACGGGAATCACCGCGGCGTTGCCCGCGTCGTTGACGCCGACCGGCGCGACCAACGCCACCTCGGGATCGGCGCGCAGCGAGTTGGCGAACTGCGTGACGCTGTCCTTGGTGGTGGTGCCGGTCAGGTCGGCGGCGAGGAGGATCGGGCCGTTGAAGCCGGGCCCGAAGCCCTTGGCCAGGAGGTCATAGGCGCGCCGCGTCGTGAGCGATGTCGGGTCGTTGCCCTGATCGGCCACGCCGAGTCGGATCGACAGCAGCGGCATCGCCATGACAAGCAGGATCGCCAGGCTGATCAGGGCCATCGTCCACGGCCGCTTCTGGATCTGGCGGCTCCACCGGTACGCGGCGGTCTCCCGATGGTGCTTGCGCTCCTTCTTCTCCTTGCCCGCGAGCTTCGGACCGGCAAAGCCCATGATCGCCGGGAGGAGAGTGACCGACGCCGCCATCGTCATGAGGACGGCGGCCACCGCGCCGAGCGACAAGCCGTAGATGAACGAGATCCCCATGAAGAACATGCCGAGCAGCGAGATGATCACCGTCGAGCCGGCGAACAGCACAGCGCGGCCGGCCGTCGTCAAGGCCAACACCGTTGCGTCCTCGGGCTCGAGGTTGTCGTGGAGCCCGGTGCGGTGCCGGGTGACGATGAACAGCGCGTAGTCGATGCCGACGCCGAGGCCGATCATCATCGACACCTGCGGTGCGAAGGACGGCACCGTGATCGCATGACTCAGGAGCGACACGAGGACCATGCCGATCCCGATGCCGAACAGCGCGGCGATGATCGGCATGCTCATCGCCAGGAACGACCCGAAGGCGATGAACAGGATGACGATGGCGGCCAGGACGCCGATCACTTCGGTCGGGCTCTGCGGCGGTTGCAACGCGGCGGTGACAACCGGGCCGCTCAGCTCGATATTGAGACCGGGCACGTCGACTTTCTTGACCGCGTCGATCAGCGGCTTGGCCGTGTCGCGCGCCAGGTCGCCCGCCACTTCGTCGTAGGTGATCGTGGCGTAGGCGACGGTGCCGTCGGCGCTGACCCGGCCGAACTGGAAGGGACTGTCGACGCCGGTCACGTGGGGCATGGTCTTGGCCTGAGCGAGCAGCGCGTTGGCGGCGTCGACCACGTCGTTGCCGGTGACGCCCTTGTCGGACGCGAACACGACGTCGGTGGTGTCACCGGCGCGCGCCGGGAACCGCTCCTTGAGGAGATCGAAGGCCGACTGCGCGTCGGACTTGCCACCGTTGAAGTTGTCGGTGAAGTTGGAGCCGACGGCACCACCGATGACGTTGATAACGACGAACGCGCCGATCCACAGCGCGAGTACGAGGCGGCGGCGCCGGAAGCACCACCGGGCTAGGGCTGCGAGCGTCATGCCCTAGAACGTAGGTCCGCCGTCGTAGCTATACGCGCAATCCCCACCGCCGTAGACCGGCTTGCAACGTTTTGTACACCCTTGGTTCAACTACGCGGCGAACCGCCGCCAGGTGATCGCTCGTGCGCGGGTATGTCGCCGTCATGAACCGGGCGAACATGCCCTCGTCCATCCACGTGGCGATCGTCGGAGAGAGCCCCTTCACGATCCGCTGGCCGGCGATGACCTCCCAGCGCACGTCGTCCCAGCAGGCGTAGGGCTTCGGTGTCGGTGACCTCGGGTCGTCGGCGACCGCGTCGAGCCAGTCGGCCGCGCTCAGTTCGGCGACGGGCACCTCGGGTGCGGGCGTGGCCAGGCCAAGGCCGCGGCGCAGGGCGTCGGGCACCATGCCGACGACGGTGTCCTGGAGGATCAGCTGGGCGCCGGACAACCGGAAGCCGCCGATCTCGGAGCCGTCGCGCACGACCACGTGCACTGACCGCACGCGTATGCGATCCGCGGCGCGCGAAGGGCGCCGGCCCAGCTCCTGGGTCGCCCACCCGTGGCAGATCGTGCCGAACGCAGCCCACTCATCCGGCGCGACGAAGCCCATGAGCTCGTCGAGCGGGTGCTGACCGGCAGCCAACTCCTTGATGCCGAACGTGACGCTTTCATCATCGGCTTCGAACATGAGCAGCTTGGCCGGCCCGGAGAAGTCGTCATCCATCTCCTCGTCGAGCGCGGCGAGCAGCGATGGGATAGCGGTGGCCAGGGCGGCCGGGATGGTGGGAACGACGGACATGCGCGCGTCCTCTCTCGCAACGGGTGCGGGGGAAGCGCGCGTGCAGCTCCCACGGTGGACGCCGGGCTCACCGGCGTCAAGGGCTCGTTAGGCGGCGACGATGCCGAGCTTGGGCGGGTGCTCGGGGTGCTGCGTTCGGTCGACGGCGGCGAAGTCGTCGGTGAGCTGGTGCAGCGCCTCGTCGTCACCGGGGTAGGTCACGGCCAGGCTGGTGATCGTCGTGATGCCGAGGAGCGCGCCGAGGCGGTCGGCGAGCCGGTCGGTGAAGATCCGCGCCCCTTCCTCACCCGTCTCGGGCAGGACGACGGCAAACCGGTAGCGATCGCCGTCCGCCGCGTGGGCGACCCGATCGACCGTCCGCACGCTGGAGCGAACCCCGTGGCCGATCTCACGCAGGACGCGGTCGCGGCGGCGGCGGTTGACGCCGTCGAAGGTCGCGGCCGGAATGTCGATGACGCTGACCGAGAAGACCGACTGGTACCGCTTGGCGCGGGACACTTCGAGGTCGAACGCCTCGAGCAGGTAGCGCGCGTTGTACAAGCCGGTCGTGTCGTCGACGTGGTCGTAGAGGTCGAGCTTCATGAGCGACGAGCGGACATGGCGGTTGGCGATCCCGCCGACGAAGCCGAACGCGAAGAACGCCATCGACCGCGAGATGATCACGCCGATGAACTGGTCCAGACCCACGGCTTGGATCGCGTCGGTGCGCAACGCGACATACGCGGCGGTTGCCAGCGCGGCGGCCAGCACGCCACCGGCCCAATCCCAGAACACGAAGGCGACGAAAATCGGAATGAACAGGAGGATGGCGACGACTTCGGCCGTCTCCACCCGGCGCGCGTAACTGACCGCCGCCGTGATGCCAAGGAAGCCCAATCCGCCGCACAACAGCAGTACGCGCATCTGCGTATAGCTGAGTGCTCGGTGGCCCCGATGATCCGAATTGACTACGCGATTAGCCATTGACACTCCACGTACGGTTCCTAGTGCTTGGTACCTGCTCTGCGCTCACGGCTTGCACTCATCGGCTTGTTTGGCGCGTTCCTTATTCCAATCGGCGTGTCTTCGCTCCGGGGCCTCACCCATGTGGTGACCTGCCGGGAGGCAACGAACGTCCCCTTCAACGTGTCCCTACCGGCGGCCGGGGTGCCGACCGTGTCGAGCGCGGCGACGTTCACCCGCGGCGAAACCGACACGTTGTGCGGCGGGCTGCGACTCGACATGCGCGTCGGTCGCGTCGACGCCGACACGTTGCGCATCGTGCTGCCGATTCAGAACGGGACCAAGCACACGTGGCAAGGCACGGTGAAGCTCAATCTCGGTGGCGCCGACGTCCCCGTGCGGATCGGCAAGGTGCCCGCCGGTCAGACCCGCACGCAGACCGTCAAGTTCAATATCGACCCGGGCCTCCACGACATCAACGGCTCGCTGCTCATCGGGCCGTAGCCCCGTGGCTTTAGCCGCCGGGCGTGAACTCGGCGCGCAGGTGTTTGATGCCGTTGATGAAGTTCGAGCGCAGTTGTGCGGGCGGGCCGACCGAGTGGATGTCGGGCAGGCGCTTGAACAGCTCGCGGAACATGACGGTGATCTCGCGCCGGGCCAGGTGCGCGCCGAGGCAGAAGTGCGGCCCCGGACCGCCGAAGCCGACGTGGTCGTTGGGTGTGCGCGTGACGTCGAAGCGGAAGGGGTCGGCGAACGCCGCCTCGTCGCGGTTGGCCGAGTTGTAGAACAGCACGACCTTGTCGCCGGCATCGAATTCGCGGTCGCCGATGCGCGTGCCGTCCTCGGTGACCGTCCGGCGGAAGTGGATCACCGGCGTGGCCCAGCGAACGATCTCCTCGATCGCGGTGGGCGCCAGGCCCTCGAAGTCGGCCATCCACTTGTCCCGCTCGGCCGGATGCTCGGTGAGGACCAGCAGCCCGTGGGAGATCGCGTTGCGGG
The DNA here is from genome assembly GCA_035649535.1 of Acidimicrobiales bacterium. Taxonomy (GTDB): domain Bacteria; phylum Actinomycetota; class Acidimicrobiia; order Acidimicrobiales; family JACDEA01; genus JACDEA01. The sequence continues at coordinate 4,805 of DASRJI010000131.1, forward strand.
TGGTCTCGTTGCCGGCGGCCACGAGAAGGATGAAGAAGCTGGCGAGTTCGGCCGTCGTCAACTGCTCGCCGTCGACGTCGGCGGTGATGAGCGCGGTGGTGAGATCGTCCTTCGGATCCTTCAGCCGGGCCTCGGCCAGCTCGGTGACAAGAGCGGCGAGCTCCTGGCCGGCGTTGAGCAACTGCATGACGACCTCGTTCGGGTTCTCCGACACGTACTCCGGGTCGCCGCTCGACAGGATGATGTTGGTCCGATCGAAGACGTACTTCTCCTCGCTCCGCGGGATGCCCATCAGGTCGAGGATGATGCGGAGCGGGAGGAGGGCGGCGACGTCGGTGACGAAGTCGCACTCGCCCTTGTCGATGACGCCGTCGACGATCTCGGTGGCCACCTCCTGCACGTAGCCGCTCAGGTCGTTGAGGTACTTCGGCGTGAACCCGCGGGACACGATCCTCCGCAACCGGGCGTGTCGCGGGTCGTCCATGTTGATCATCGAGCCGAAGAAGTCGAGGAACGGCTCGGGCATGTCGAAGATGTTCGTGCCGCGGCCCGAGCAGAACAGCTGTGGGTGCTTGCTCGCCTCGACGACATCGGCGTGGCGCGTCAGCGCCCAGTAGCCCGGGCCGACTTCGATGCCCTCCAACTCCGGCTCCTTGTAGAAGGAGATCGGCCGCTCGGCGCGCAGCGCGGCGAACGCCGCCTCGCGGACCGCATACGGCTCGCTCCAGAACTCGATGTCAGACAGGTCGATCGCGTCGACGGCACCAGGCATGGGCCGAGCCTAGGCCCCTGACCTGGGGAAACGCCCACTTGCGGAGCGCTTGCGCGGCGCTTGCGTCCAGTTTGCGGGTGATCCGGAGAATGGGGTCATTGTGATGATCGAATCTCCGACCGTGACCATGTTGCGCCGGGTCGCCGGTCTGCGCTACCTATGCGTCGATGACCTGACCACGCTGGCCCGTGCCGCCCGCGAGCTCGCCACGCCCGCGGGCGTCGTCATTCAGCACGCCACCGAGACGTCGGCCGCCGTTCGCCTGGTCGTCGACGGGGTGGCCGGCCTGTGGCGCGACGACGATCGCGTCGGCGAAGTCGGTCCGGGGGAGTTCATCGCCAACCGTCCGCCGCTCGACGTCCTGACGCGGGGCACACGCGTCGTCGCCGAGACGCCGATGCGCCTCTTGGGTCTCGAGACCGACGTGTTGTCCGGGATGCTGAACGACACGGCCGTGACCGCCACCGTGCTCCAATCGGCGCTGGCCCGCCTGCGGCGAGCCGAGTTCAGCCGCTGCGGTGGATCAGATTCATCCGTGTCTTGAGCACGACCTCGCCGCTGGCCTCGTTCTTGTATTCGTTCTCGCTGACGAGGAACGTCATCGTCTTGCCCTTGCTGTCCTTCTCGTAGACGTCGGCGATCTTTCCCTCACCGAGTAACACGTCGCCCACCTTGACCTCGCCGAGGTAGTCGAACTGCTGCTCGCCGTGGAGCACCATGCCGCCGGTCTTCATGAGTTCGCCGATGATCTGCATCACTGGTGACGGGCCCTCGACGGCGCCACCCTCCGGCTGCTCGTCGGCGTACGCGCCCCAGTGGGCCATCACGAAACCGAACGTGGGCGGAGCCGGCGCGTCAGCCGCCTGATATTCGGGGCTGCTGTCCTTTACCGACGTGGCGAAATTGGCGATCGGCGCGCGCTCGATGCGGATGCGCCACTTGCCGGTCGGCTTGCCAATGACGCTGGTGTCCACGGCCATGAGAGCGTTCGTCCTCCATGAGTAATGTGACGGTCCGTCACATTCGATCACAACGGAGGATTTCCCGCATGGGGCTGCTGGACGGCAAGGTCGCGATTGTCACCGGAGCCGGCCACGGCATCGGGCGGGGTGAGGCACTGGAGCTGGCCAAGGAAGGCGCCAAGGTCGTCGTCAACGACGTCGGCGGCTCCGTGAGCGGTGAGGGCGCCGACAAGCGAGTGGCCGAGACGGTCGCCGACGTCATCCGAGAGCGGGGCGGCGAGGCGGTCGCCAACTACGACGACATCGCCGATTGGAACGGCGCCAAGAACCTGATCGACCAGGCGGTTGACGCTTTCGGGAAGCTCGACGTCCTCGTCAACAACGCCGGCATCCTCCGCGACAAGATGCTGTTCTCGATGACCGAGGACGACTTCGACTCGGTTGTTCGCGTGCACCTCAAGGGCACGTTCTCCTGCACGCATCACGCGGCGGTGTACTGGCGGGAGCAGTCGAAGGCCGGCAACCAGCCGCGTGCCGCGATCGTCAACACCGTCTCGAGCGCGGGCCTCCAGGGCAACGTGGGCCAGGCCAACTACGGGTCGGCCAAGGCGGCCATCGCTGCCCTCACGATCATCTCGTCGCTCGAATTGGGCCGCATCGGGGTGCGGGCCAACGCGGTGGCGCCCGGCGGGGTGACCCGCATGTCGAGCGGCGTCGTCAAGGACCTCGAAGTCAAGGAGGCCGACGAGTACGGCGACGAGGAGTACGAGCGGCTCAACCCCGGCAACTCGGCGCCAATGGTCGCCTGGTTGGCCTCGGACGAAGCCATGCACGTGACCGGTCAGGTGTTCCGCGCCGTGGGCCACACGATCTCCCGCTACATCCCGTGGACGATCGGCGCCGAGATCGAGACCAAGGGTGGCCCGGCCAAGTGGAACCCGGCCGACATCGGCGCCGCGGTGAACGCGTCGATCTTCGGCTCGCGCAATCCCGGCCTCCAGATGGGCGGTCGCTAGCAGTTGGCCGATTACGAAACGCTCCTCTACGAGGAGACGGAGGGCGTCGCCTGGGTCACGCTGAACCGGCCCGAGCGGCTCAACGCGTTCAACATCCAGATGCAACGCGACCTCCAAACCGTGTGGCGCGCCTTGCGGCGCAACGACGACGTGCGTTGTGTCGTCCTGACCGGCGCCGGTGACCGAGCGTTCTGCACCGGCATCGACCGCGAGGAGACGATGGGCGCCGGCCGTGACGATCGCCCCGAGGAGTTCCGCGTCGGCTCGGTCGGCACGCCGTTCCAGTTCGACGACCCGGGCCACGTGATCGGGCCCAAGACCAACGACCTCTGGAAGCCGGTGATCGCCGCGGTGCGCGGCATGGCGTGCGGTGGCGCGTTCTACCTGCTTGGCGAGTGCGAGTTCCTCATCGCCAGCGACGACGCCACGTTCTTCGACCCGCACGTCACCTACGGGATGATCGCGGCGTTCGAGCCCACCAACATGCTGCACCTCATGCCGTTCCCCGAGATCATGCGGCTGTCATTGCTCGGCGCCCACGAGCGCATGTCGGCCCAGCGCGCCCACCAGATCGGCATGGTGAGCGAAGTGGTGCCCGCCGACGAGTTGCGCGACGCCGCGCAGTGGGTCGCGTCGCGGATCGCGTCGCAGCCGACGCTGCCGATCCAGGGGACGGTCCGCAACTTGTGGCATGCCCGCGACATGAACCGGTCCCAGGCGCTGGCCATGGCCTACGCCATGGTCGGCCTCGGCACGGACCAAGCGTCGATCGACGAAGGCCAACGCGCCTTCTCGTCGGGTAAGCGGGTGGACTGGAAGCTGCGGTGACGAGAAAAGTCGCGATCGTCGGCGCCGCGCTGTCGGACTGCGGGCGGGTGGACGACAAGACCGCGTTCCACCTGCACCAGCAGGCGACGAGTCGAGCCCTGGCCGATGCCGGCATCGACAAGAGCGAAGTCGACGGGTTCATGTCATGCGGCATGGGTTCGCTGGCGCCGATCGAAGTGGCCGAGTACCTCGGCATGGGCCCGATGAAATGGGTCGACGGGACCAGCGTGGGCGGCAGTTCGTGGGAGTTCTACGTCGAGCACGCGGCGGCGGCGATCAGCGCCGGCCTCGCCGATGTCATCGTCGCCGCGTACGGATCCACGACGCGCGCCAACCTCAAGCGCGGCATCCGCACCGCCAACCTGTCCTTCGGCGTGCGCGGTCCACAGCAGTTCGACGCGCCGTACGGCCACACCCTGATGGCCAAGTACGCAATGGCGGCCCGCCGCCACATGCACGAGTTCGGCACCACGGCCGAGCAACTCGCCGAGATCGCGGTGTCGGCCCGGTACAACGCAGCGCTCAACCCCGGCGCCTACTACCGCGATCCGCTCACGATCGAGGACGTGCAGAGCGCGCCGATGGTGGCCGATCCGTTCACCAAGCTGCATTGCTGCATCCGCTCCGACGGCGGCGGCGCGGTGGTGTTGGTGTCCGAGGAACGCGCTCGCGACTGCGCCAAGAAGCCGGTGTGGGTGCTGGGCACCGGCGAGGCCGTCACCTACACGACGCTCAGCGAGTGGGAAGACTTCACCGAAGCGCCGGCCGCCATCTCCGGCCCGCTGGCGTTCGAGCGGGCCGGCATTACGCCCGACGAGGTCGACGTCTGCGAGATCTACGACGCGTTCACGTCGATGGTGCTCCTGTCGCTTGAGGGGCTGGGTTTCTGCAAGAAGGGGGAGGGCGGCCCGTTCGTCGAGGACGGCAAGCTCCGCGTCGGCGGCGCGCTGCCGACCAACACCGACGGCGGCGGTCTGTCGTCGTGCCACCCCGGCATGCGCGGCATGTTCCTGCTCGTCGAAGCGACGAAGCAGTTGCGGGGGGAATGCGACGAGCGTCAGGTGCCCGACGCCAAGATCGCCTGCGTCAACGGCACGGGCGGCTGGTGGAGCTCGGCGTCGACCGTGATCCTCGGCGTCGACTGATGGAGCTGGAGTTCAGTCCCGAGCAGGAGGAGCTGCGGACCTCGGTGCGGGCCATGCTCGAGAAGGAGTGCCCGACCACGGTCGTTCGCGAAGGCGCGTGGGAGCCGTTGTGGAAGCAGATGATCGCCCTCGACTGGCCGGCCATGACGATCGACGAGGCGGCCGGCGGTCTCGGGATGACGTTCATCGACCTGGCCGTCGTTGTTGAGGAGCTGGGTCGAGTGGTAGCGCCCGGTCCGTTCCTGCCGACCGTGTCGCAGTTCGTTCCCGCGTTGCGCGCCGCTGGCGCGACCGATCTCATGGGCCAAGTCGCCCGCGGCGAGCTGACCGGCGCGCTCGTCGTCGACGGCTTCGCCATGCAGCCCGCCGACCGCATCGGCCTGATCGTCGACGGGCAACTGCACCTGGCGATCGATCCCGAGCTCACCCCGCTCAACACGCTCGACAAGAGCCGCGGCCTCGTGCGGGTCGCGGCCGGCGCCACGGAGATCGTCGGGCCGGTCGACGAGGGGAGGATTCTCGACGAGGCCACCGTCGCGCTGGCGCTCGAGATGATCGGCACCTGCCAGGCGATCTTCGACATGACGCTTGAGTACGCCAAGCAACGGGAACAGTTCGGCGTACCTATCGGATCGTTTCAGGCGGTGAAGCACAAGCTCGTGGATATGTATGTGGCGTTGAGTCGGGCGCGGGCCTGTGCGTACTACGCGGCGGCCACCGTCGCGGAGGACGACGAGCGCCGTCCGCTGGCGGCCTCGATGGCCAAGGCGGCCGCGGGCGACGCCCAGCGCCTCATCTGCCAGGAGGGCATCCAGATCCACGGCGGGATCGGGTACACGTGGGAGCACGACCTCCACCTGTTCGTGAAGCGGGCAAAGACGAGTGAAGCGCTCCTCGGCACCGCGATCGATCACCGGCAGCGCGTCGCCAAGCTCATCAACCTGTGACGACGCTCAGCGGCCGGTACCGCCTCGTGCGGCGACTGAGCCGCACCGAGATGGCCGAGGTCCACGAGGCCGTCGACGAGGTCCTCGGTCGCAAGGTTGCCGTGAAGTTGCTGCTCCCGGAGCTGGCCGAGGACGACGACTTCGTCGCTCGGTTCCGTCGTGAGGCACGCGCCGCCGCCAGCCTCAATCACCCCAACGTCGTCGCCGTGTACGACTCGGGGGAGCACGAGGGCCACTACTTCATCGTCATGGAGTTCGTCGACGGCCCGACGCTGGCCGAGCTGATCACCGACGACGCGCCGTTGCCCGAAGCGCGCGCCGCCGAGATCGGTATGGAGATCGCCGCCGCGCTGGCCGCCGCCCATCAGCAGGGGATCGTTCACCGCGACGTGAAGCCCGGCAACGTGCTGCTCGGGTCGGGCGGCGCGGTCAAGGTCGTCGACTTCGGCATCGCGCGCGCCGTCGCATCGTCCACCGATCTCACTCGACCGGGCACGATCGTCGGCAGCGTCGCCTACCTGTCGCCCGAGCAGGCGATGGGCGAAGAGGTCGGACCGGCGGCCGACATCTACAGCCTCGGCGCGGTGCTCTACGCGATGGTCACGCGCCAGCCGCCGTTCAGCGGCGACACGCCGGTCGCCGTCGCCCATCAGCACGTCCATCAAGCGCCTACGCCGCCGAGCGAGCGCAACCCCAACGTCTCGCCCGCCTTCGAGGCGGTGGTCCTCGAGTCCTTGGCCAAGGATCCCGGCGACCGGCCGGCGTCGGCCGAAGCCGTGCGCCAGCGGTTGCTCGACGTCGTCGAGGGGGCCACGTCGCCTGATGCCACCGCGGTGATGACGGCCACGCAGATCTTCGACGCGCCCCTCCCCGCCGCGGCGGCGCCCACCGCGGGTCCGCCGCGCAACAAGAACGCGGCGCTCACCGCCGCCGTTGCCCTCATCCTCGCAGTCGCCGTGATCGCGCTCATCGGCGTGATCGCCACCCAGGTCCGCAACAAGACGCCCACCACGACCACGGTGCCCACCACGATCGCCACGACGCGCACGACCCGCCGGGTGGTTACCACGCGGCCGGCGACCACGGTCACGACCCAGCCACCGACGACGGTCCCCGAGACGACCGTGTTCACCGTCTTCCCGACGGAGCCCCCGACGTCGACGCCCTAATGACCGACACCGTCTTGTATTCGCTCGATGGGCATGTGGCCACGATCACCTACAACCGGCCCGAGAAGATGAACGCGATCAACGGCGAGATGCGCGGCGGGTTGAACGCCGCCTTCGCCCGGTTCCGGGACGACGAGGATGCGTGGGTCGCCATCGTCACCGGCGCCGGCCGGGCGTTCTGCGCCGGTGCCGACCTGCGGGGCGAGGGCAACCCCGCGGGCGAGTTCCCCGGCACGTTCTGGGAGAAGCCGACGGCCAACTCGTTCGAGAGCGGGTGGGAGATCTTCAAGCCGGTCATCGCCGCGGTGAACGGCGCGTGCCTTGGCTACGGCCTCACGCTGGTCACGTGGTGCGACTTCGTGATCGCGAGTGAGGACGCGGTGTTCGGCTTCCCCGAGGCGGCGCTCGGTGTCCCGACGATCGTCGGTGCCATCCGGCTACCGCGTCTGATCGGGTGGCAGTACGCGATGGAGTTGCTCCTCACAGGCGAGTCCATCGGCGCGGCGCGGGCGCACGAGATCGGCCTGGCCGGGTGGGTCGTTCCGGGGGAGCGGCTCATGGCCGAGGGGCGGGCGTTGGCGGCCCGCCTGGTCGCGGCCGGCCCGCTGGCGCAACGCGCGATCAAGGAGATGGCGGTCCGCTCTCAGCAAATGTCGATGCAAGACGCAATCCGCTTCGGCGAAACCATGCGCAAGCTCTTCTGAGAGCAGGCACGTCTCGGATGCGCGAAAGGAGGGCGGCGAGGCCGCCCTCCTTTCGATGAACGACAAGACGTCGTGCATCGCAAGGAACCACGGTACCGCACGCCATCGGCCGTACGCGGGGTTCTGGACCTGACCCGAACCTGGAGGGTGAGCTGACCCTATGCAGGGCAACCCTGGCGACCTCGGGCGAGAGGGTTCCAGGTAGACACCTACACGGAGAGACGGCTCACCGGCTGACTCGGCGGGGTCCCTCTGCGACAGGGTCAGTACCCCTGGATTCAGCGCGGCCTGCGGTACCTTCGCACCAGGCGGCGTGGCCGAGCGGCAAGGCGTCGTGCATCGCAGACACGATCACCCGGGTTCGAATCCCGGCGCCGCCTCGAAAGACCACGAGCCAATGGAGAGGCGGAGTCTTGCCACCGAGACGACAGTCAGGAATGCGTTACGGGCCGGACCTCTTCGGCAAACACATCTTCCGCGTCCGTGAGTCACACGTCCGTGACCACATCGCGCCCCTTCTTTCCACCAACGGGCTTGGAGCGGCCCGAGTCGATCTCCTGCTCCGTGGATTAGCTCTGAGTCCCGCACACCTCGGCAACCGAACGACGCCCGGACTGGTCGTCGGCCGCCCGGGTTACGACGAGTTGCACGACGTCGTCCGTCCTGCCGGGTATTACGACCCCGATGAGCCGTTTGACGACGACGAAGGCGACGCCAAGGTCCGACGATTGAAGCGCAAGTGGTTTGGATCGCAGCTGCGCAAGCTGGAGAATCTCGATTTGCTGGAGCGAGTCGAGCGCCCCGGGTCTCGGCCCGACCTCACAGTCCTGCGCGACGACGGTACCGGCGCACCGTATGACGACCCGGATGGCAAAGATGGCGCGAGCTATGTGACGATCCTCGGCGGCATCTTCGCGACCGGCGCAATTCGAGAGTGGTCGGCGCCCGAACTCGTGGCTTATCTAGCAGCGATGATCGCCGAGCGGTTTGAATCTGCGCGAATGCGAAGGCACGATCTGAAGGTTCCACCGGTTGGTGCGGGGGAGTGGTTTCGGCCGTTGTGGTGGTTCGCAGATCCGGATCGACGCCGACCGGACGCCAACGTACGAGTCCCATTCGCGGTGGCCACTCTCGAGCGCGGGATTGCACGGCACGTCGCCAACGGTCTCATAGCGCGACGTCAGGAGCGACGCGATCCGTTGACGGGGAGGCGGTTTCGTACGGGCCCTCGGAACGTTTATTCCAATCGGTTTGCGGCGTTGAACGAGGCGGCCGGCATCGATCTGAGTCGGCTCGACGACCAACTCGGGGCACTCGTAAGAACGAGTCGCTCATAGGCCGCGACGTCGGGACCTCGTCGCCCGTCGCGAATCACACCGTTGTAACTCGACACACCCCCTTGGTACAATCGTGACAACGCTTCCCCCGAAGTAGCTGTCTCGTTGAAAGGTCCGCCGTCGTGCGGCTTGCCGAGATCAAGGGAGCAATCCAGTCCTACGCATCGTCGTTC
>DASRJI010000132.1:0-14667 GCA_035649535.1 Acidimicrobiales bacterium
CGACGTGGCCCCCTACAACGTCGTCGTGGTCACGCTCGAGGAGGATCCGCTGATCCGCCTCGTTGGCAACGTCGTGGCCGCGCCCGACGCTCCGCTGAACTCCGCCGATGCCGCCGACGTGACCATCGGCCTGTCCGTGGAGGTCGTGTTTCCCCCGCCGATCGAGGACGTCGTCCTGCCTCGGTGGCGCGTTCTCGACGTGAAGTAGGCGCTCGACCACTCACGGCGTTTATCGTGCCCACAGTGGGAGATCGGCACGGCGCGCTCGACGGCCTGCGCGCGACCGCGCTCGCCGCCGTCCTGCTGTATCACTCGATGCCCGGCGCGGTGCCCGGGGGCTTTCTCGGCGTCGAGGTGTTCTTCGTCCTGTCGGGCTACCTCCTCACGTCGCTGCTCCTCGCCGAACACCGTCGCACGGGGACCATCGACCGGCGCCGCTACTACGGACGCCGCGCGCGACGGCTCGCACCTGCCCTGCTGGCGCTGCTCGCCACCCTCGTCGTGATCGCGCCGTTCCTCGCCCGGGACGACGCCCACCGGCTCGCCGGCGACGTGTACGCGTCACTGGGTGGCGTCACCAACTGGCATCTCATCCAGGACCACAGCTCGTACTTCGCCGCGCTCGGGCGACCACCGCTCGTCCGCCATCTGTGGTCGCTGGCGGTGGAACTCCAGTTCTACGCAGTGTGCCCCCTGCTCTGCGGGTGGCTGGCTCGTCGCCGGCCCCGCCGAGCGACGCTGGCGCTGGTGCTCGGTATCGCCGGGTCGGCCGCCATGATGGCGGTGCGGTTCTCGGCCGGCGACCCATCGCGCGCGTATTACGGGACCGACACGCGCATCGGCGCGCTCCTCAGCGGCGCGCTGCTCGCCGTAGTCCTGGCGCGGCGGACGAGGATCCGCGACAGCCGTCGCCTCGATGCCGGCGCGGCCAGCGTCGCATCGCTCGCGCTCGTCGCCCTGTTCGTCGTCGGGGACCAGACGGCGCGCTGGATGTACCCGGCCGGCTTCCTCGCCGCCCAGCTCGCGACCGCCGCACTCATCGCGGTGGTCCTCCGGCCGGGGCCGTGGGGCCGCGCGCTCGCCGCGCCCCGCCTCCGCTGGCTCGGCGAACGCTCGTACGGGATCTACCTGTGGCACTGGCCGCTCGTCGCCGTGCTGCGGCCGCGCATCGACGTGAGCTGGCCGCCGGTGGTCGCCGCCGTCGTCACCATCGCGCTGGCCGTTGCCTTGGGCCACGCGTCGTATGAGCTGCTCGAGCGGCCGTTCCTGCGAAGGGCGCCTCGCCCGCCGCGCCTGGTCGCCGCCCTTCAGTGGTCCCTCGCGTCGATCGCCGCGGTCGGGCTGGCCGCGCTCGTTGTCCAGCTGCCGAGCAGCGATCCGATCGTCAGCAGCCTGCGCACCGGTCAACGGGTCGTCTCGCTCCAAACCGAGGTCACGACGCCGATCGCGGTGCCGACGACCACAACCACCGTCGCGCCGCTGGTCGCGGCACCCGCGCCGCCACCCGCCGCAGTACCGGCGCCGCCGCCCGGCCCGCCGCCGGGCACCGTCACCGTCGGGGCCGTCGGCGACTCGGTCATGCTCGGCGCCGCGCCGCAGCTGCAAGCCCGTTTCGGCGCCACTGGCTTCATCGACGCCAAGGTCGGCCGGCAGTTCAGTCAGGGTGTGGACGTCGTTCGTCAGCTCCGCGAGCAGGGTCGCCTGGGGGAGGTCGCCGTGGTGCACCTCGGCACGAACGGCCCGCCGCGTGATCGCGATCTCGACGCCATGATGAAGGAGCTGGCCGCGGTGCCGCATGTCCTCCTCGTCACCGTTCGCATGCCGCGCGACTGGGAGGCGGCGACCAACGCGACGCTGCACGCCGCGGCCGAGCGCCATCCGACGATCCAGCTGGTCGACTGGCACGGGTACAGCAACGGCCACCCCGACTGGTTCGCCAGCGACGGCGTCCACGTCAATGCTCGAGGAGCGCAGGCCTACGCCGATCTCATCGGCGGCGCGCTGCCACTACTACCGGCCACAATGCCGGATGGCTCAGTTCCTCCAGGTTGACGGCCCGACCGAGGGCGTGGCGTGGCTCACCCTCGACCGGCCCGAGAAACGCAACGCGCTGTCGACCGCCCTTCGCGACGAGATCTCCGACGCGCTCGACGCGCTGGCCGTCGACGAGTCGGTCAAATGCGTGGCGATCACCGGCGCCGGGACCACGTTCTGCGCCGGGTTCGACCTCGGTGAGTTCCAGAACCTCGACGCCGACTTCCAGCGCGAGTTGTGGGCATCGAGCGACCGTTACCACCACACCGTCTTGTGCTTCCCTCTGCCGACGATCGCCGCGGTGAACGGGCCGGCGCTGGCGGGCGGCTTCGACCTGGCGATCCTGTGCGACATTCGCATCGCGGCGCCAACGGCCCGCTTCGCCCACCCCGAGCGCGAGTTCGGCGATGTCGTCTACGCACCGCTCCACGACCTGGTTGGCGGCGCCGTCGCACGCGAGCTTTGTCTTACCGGCCGACCCATCGAAGCCGACGAGGCGCTGCGCGTGGGTCTGGTGTCTCGGGTCGTTCCCGCCGATGAGCTGCGCGACACGGTCGCGGCGCTGGCCGCCCAGACCGCAACGGCGCCGCGCGACGTCCTGCTCCGCACCAAGGCCAAGGCGCTCCGCCGGGCCGGTGTCGACCCGTCGACGGGAACCCTCGACCTCTAGCTAGCCTCACGGTTATGAACACCGACGACCTGATCCTCGTCAGCGTCGACGACCACGTGGTTGAGCCCCCGAACCTCTTCGAGGGGCGGCTGCCCGCCAAGTACGCCGACGTCGCGCCCCGCATCGTCCGCAAGGACGACGGCACCGAAGTGTGGACCTACGACGGCAACGAGATCCCCAACATCGGGCTCAACGCCGTCGCCGGCCGGCCGCCGGAGGAGTACGGCATCGAGCCGACCGCGTTCAGCGAGATGCGCGAGGGCTGTTACGACATCCATGAGCGCATCCGCGACATGAACGTCAACGGCGTGCTCGGCTCGATGTGCTTCCCGTCGTTCCCGCAGTTCTGCGGCCAGCTGTTCGCCCGGTCGACGGATAAGGACGTCGGGCTGGCCATGCTGCGCGCGTACAACGACTGGCACATCGACGACTGGTGCGGCACGTATCCGGGTCGCTTCATCCCGCTGACCCTGCCGCCGTTGTGGGACCCGCAGCTGATGGCCGACGAGGTGTATCGCATCAACGAGAAGGGCGCCCACGCCGTCACGTTCTCGGAGAACCCCGAGAAGCTCGGCTACCCGAGCTTCCACTCCGACCACTGGGACCCGTTCTTCGCCGCGTGCCAGGACACCGGCACGATCATCTGCCTCCACATCGGGTCGTCGTCGCAGCTGGTGATGACGTCGGTAGAGGCGCCGATCGACGTCCTCATCACCTTGCAGCCGATGAACATCGTGCTGGCCGCCGCCGACCTGCTGTGGTCGCCGGTGCTTCGCAAGTTCCCCAAGATCCAGTTCGCGCTCAGCGAAGGTGGCATCGGGTGGATTCCGTACTTCCTCGAGCGGGTCGACTACGTGTACCAGCATCACAAGGCGTGGACGGGCCAGGACTTTGGCGACAAGCTGCCGTCGCAGCTGTTCCGCGAGCGCATCATCACGTGCTTCATCGACGACCCGGTTGGTATCGAGGTCCGCCATCGCGTCGGGATCGACACCATCACGTGGGAGTGCGACTACCCGCACTCCGACTCGACGTGGCCGCAGTCGCCCGAGACGGTGATGAAGTCGCTGGCCGGCGTGCCCGACGACGAGATCAACAAGATGACGCACGAGAACGCCATGCGGTTGTTCCAGTTCGACCCGTTCTCGGTGCGGCCTCGCGACGAGTGCACGGTGGGCGCGCTGCGCGCCCAGGCCACCGACGTCGACCTCGGGATGAAGCGCACGGGCAAGGTGTCCGACGGCAAGGGTGTGAGCATCACGTCGTTGGCCGCAAAGGCGTCCGGCAATCGCAGCTGACGACATAGTCCTGAGCGCGGCGTCGTTGGCGCCGCGCGTCGACCAGATGGCGCGCGCCCTTGTGGCGCGCGGCGTGGGGCCGGGCGACCGCGTCGCTGCGATCCTCACCAACGGCGAGCCGTTCTTCGTCGCCGCGCTGGCGACGGCGCGCATCGAGGCCACGTTCCTGCCGATCAACTGGCACCTGAAGGCGGCCGAGATCGAGTGGATCACGACCGACAGCGCGGCCAAGGTCGTCATCGACGCCGACTCGTACGGCCCGCTGCTCGACAGCGCGCCTACCGACGCCGACCTGCCCGCCGGGTTCCCGGCGCCCGCCCTGATGTTCTACACATCGGGGACGACGGGCCGGCCCAAGGGCGTGCTGCACGCCAGCCCCGATGCGGCACGACTCCAAATGGTGCAGGAGATGCTGGCCCAGATGTGGGGCTTCACGGCCGACGACGTCTACATCCTGTGCGGGCCGTCGTACCACGGCGGGCCCGGCGGCTACGCGTTCAACCATCTCTTCATCGGTGCCAACGTCGTCGTGCAGCCGACGTGGGACGCGCGCGACTGGTTGCGACTCGTCGACGAGCATCGCGTGACGACGACGTTCATGACGCCCTCGCACTTCATCCGCATCCTCGAAGTGCCCGAGGAGGAGCGGGGCGGTTACGACCTGACATCGCTGCGGTTGATCGTGCACGGCGCCGCGCCATGTCCCGTCGAGGTCAAGCGCCGGTTCATCGAGGCGGTTCCGTCGGCCGAGGTCTACGAGTTGTACGGCGCCAGCGAAGGTGGCGCCACGCGCATCTCGTCCAAGGAGTGGCTCGAGCGACCGGGGTCGGTGGGCCTGCCCTGGCCGGGGACCGAGGTCAAGATCGGCGACGATGGCCGCATCTGGATCCGCCCGCCGGGTGGCGTCGGCTTCAAGTACCACAACGACCCCGAGAAGACGGCGGGCGCGTGGGACGGCGAGTTCTTCACCGTGGGCGATGTCGGCCATCTCGACGACGACGGCTACCTCTACATCACCGACCGCATCAGCGACATGGTCATTCGCGACGGCGTCAACATCTACCCGCGCGAGATCGAGGACGTCCTGCACACGCATCCCGCCGTCGTCGACTGCGCGGTGTTCGGTGTTCCCGACGATCGCCACGGCGAGATCCTCAAGGCGGTCGTCGACACGCGCGAACCCGTCGAGGCCGACGTCCTGGCGGCGCACGTCCTCGACCGGCTTGCCAAGTTCAAGTGCCCGGAACGGTGGGAGTTCGTCGACGCCTTACCGCGCGACCCCAGCGGCAAAGTCCAAAAGCGCGTGCTGCGCGCCCAAGCTGGTTAGGAGATCGCCATGTGGCCGCGGCTCGTCGCTGGTGTCGTGATGTGTCTGGTCGGGTTCGTGTGGTTCTTCCAGGGCATCGGCACGATCAAGGGATCGTTCATGACCGACGAGGGCATCTGGTCCGTCTTCGGCGCCATCCTCTTCGCCATCGGCGTGATCTTCATCCGCGCCGCCCGAAAGTTCCGCGCCTAACTCATTCTGGGCGGATCTCCACGTGCTGAGGGCGCGCTAATCCGCCCAGAATGGGGAGAGCGGTGGGGTGGAGGAGGGCGGCGAGGGTTTCGACGCCGTCGACGACTCGGGGACCGGGGCGGGAGAAGTAGGCGTCGCCGTCGACGGCGACGATGCGCGGCACGGCGGCCAGTTCGGGGATGTCGCGCAATGACGCGCCCTCGGCCGCGGCCTTCTCGAGGTCGTAGCCGCACGGCATGAACACGACGACCTCGGGATCGGCGGCCGCGACCTCGGCCCAGGTCACTTGGCGCGACGGCACGCCGGTCTCGGCCAGCACCGGCTCACCACCGGCGGCGTCGATCATGTCGGGCACCCAGTGGCCGGCGTTGAACGGCGGGTCCGACCATTCGAGGGCGAACACCCGTGGCCGGTCCAAGCCGGCGACCGCCTCCCGCACCGCGGCGACGCGCGCCCGCAAGCCGGCCATCAAATCGCCCGCGAGCCCCGAGCGACCGGTCGCCTCGCCGACCACGCCAATCAGCGCGATCACGTCGCCGAGGCTTGCCGGGTCAAGCGACACGACGTCGACCCGGCACCCGATCACGTCGAGCGCCTCCTCGACCGCGCCCGACGGCACCGCGCAGACACGGCAGAGGTCCTGGGCGAGGATCAAGTCGGGCTTGATCGTGGCGATGCGTTCGCGGTCGATCGTGTAGATCGGCTCGCCGGCGGCCAGGTTCGACCGAACCGCGGTGTCGATCGCCGCCGCCGTCGTGAGCGATGCCATTTCCAGCGCCGTGCCCGACACAATGGGTTTCGTGCGCGCCTCGGGCGGCCAGTTGCACTCGAAGCTCACGCCCTCGAGCTGGTCGCCCAGGCCCAGCGCGAACACGATCTCGGTGGCCGACGGGAGCAAGGAGACGATCTTCATGGCGACCGCCCTAGGGTACGGGCCGATGCGCTGGAGACTCCTTCTTGCCGGTCTCGTCCTCGCCGCGGTCGCCGCGCACCCAACCGCGGCGCCGGCGGCGACGGGGCTGCCGCCGATCAAGCACGTCTTCGTACTCATCCACGAGAACGAGAGCGCCGACGCGTCGTGGGGGCCGAGCTCACCCGCCAAGTACTTGGCGCGGACGCTGCGGGCGCAGGGCAAGTACCTCTCGAACTACTACGCCACCGGCCACGCGAGCCTCGACAACTACATCACGATGATCAGTGGCCAGCCGCCCAACATCATCACCCAAGCCGACTGCCTCACGTTCAGCGACTTCACCGGCATCGTCGGCCCTGACGGCATCGCGATCGGCCAGGGCTGCGTGTACCCGACCGCGGTAAAGACTCTCGCGGATCAGCTCGAGGCCAAGGGCTTGACGTGGAGGGGCTACATGGAGGACATGGGCAACAACGCGGTCCGCGACAACGGGACCACCTGCGCCCACCCCAACATCGGCCTGCTCGAACAGGACCACACCCAGTCGGCGACGGTCGGCGACCAATACGCCACTCGGCATAACCCGTTCGCGTACTTCCACTCGATCATCGACGAACCGAGCTGTCACGCCAACGTGGTTCCCCTCACCCGCCTGACCGCCGACCTGGCGTCGGAGGCGACCACCGCCAACTTCATCTTCATCACACCCAACCTGTGCAACGACGGCCACGACGGCCCGTGCGTCGACGGCCAACCCGGCGGGCTGACCGGCATCGACAAGTTCACCGAGAAGTGGGCGCCGCGCATCATGAACTCGCCCGCGTTCAAGAACGACGGACTGCTGATTGTCACGTTCGACGAATCGGAGGTCGATGACTCGTCGGCGTGCTGCAGTCAGCCGACGGGCCCGAACACGCCGCTCCCCGGCATCACCGGACCGGGTGGCGGCAAGGTCGGCGCGCTGTTCGTGTCGAAATACGTCAAGCCCAACACCACGTCGGACGTGCCGTACAACCACTACTCGTTCTTGCGCAGCATGGAGGACCTCTTCGGCCTCGAGCATCTCGGCTACGCCAGCCAGGCCGGGCTTGCCCCCTTCGGCGCCGACGTCTACGACAACCCGAGCGGTGCGGTCGCCGCCGCGAGCGCGACCGCACCGGCACCGGCACGCACGTCGTTGCCGGCAACCGGCCGTGAGAACTTCTCCGCCGCCGCAGTGGCGCTGCTCGGCGTCGCGCTCGTTACCTCGATGGTGCGACGAACGGTGTTCCGCGGGCGACCGCGTACAGGATCGCGTTGAGCAGGCCCATGTCGATTCGGTCGACGGTGGTCCAGTCCATCGCCATCGACTCGGCCTGACCCGGCGCGCCGAGCTGGTTGATCGCGAACGGGATGAGTTCGGGGACGAGGTCGTACGGCGTCAGGTCGGGGCCTTCGGCGATTGTGGCGCGGAACGCGCCGTGCTGCGGGAACGCCAGGCGATCGTGCAGCGTGATCGGGTCGACCTTGAAGATGTGCTCGATCGTCCGCAACAACGACGGCATCGAGCCCCACTGATGGTTGGGCCCGGGCTGGGCCCAGGGGCCGCTCACCTGGAGGTAGTCGCGCAGCGGTGAGATGTGGTCACCGGCCGCTTGGGTGTCGTCTTCGGTTTGCATGATCACCGTCGACTCCCAGAACGGGCTCTTCGACAGCGCGTCGGCGATCATCCCGATCGCGTTGTCGTTGTCGGCCACCATCGATGCCGGGGCGACGTTGAACAGGTTGGTTCCGAGCGTGTGGTTGACCGGCAGCGTCATGTAGATGAAGTTGGGCATGACGTCTTTACCGGTGTCCTTCATCACCTGGGCCCAGTGGGCCAGGTTGAACTGCGGCGTCATCGTGCGGGTGCCGCAATCCTGGA
Organism: Acidimicrobiales bacterium; assembly: GCA_035649535.1. Lineage (GTDB taxonomy): Bacteria > Actinomycetota > Acidimicrobiia > Acidimicrobiales > JACDEA01 > JACDEA01. The sequence goes on from DASRJI010000132.1 coordinate 8,338, forward strand.
TCTGCTCGGGCGCGTCGTCGGGCACGATCAGCCCGTCGACCGTCTTACCGGTCGTGAACAGCTGGGCGCGGCAAGTGTCGAAGTACTGGATGTCACCGCCCCAACTCGGCGCGTTGTACGCGCTCATGTCGCCGGATTCACGCGCGGTGCTCTCGCCGTAGATGGCCATCGACAACTTGTTGGGCGCCGCTTGGGCCGGCGGCACCGCGCCCGCTCGCTTGAACGCCTCGAAGATGTAGCCGCCTTCGGGATCGTCCAGTTCGTCCTCGGCTTCGCCGATCTCCTTGCCCGGCGCGCCGCCGATACCGGGCTTGAGCGGATCGCCGTTGCCGTGGGTCCCGCGGATCCCCTCGTCGTAGTCGGCCTCGAACGTCTTCTCGTTGTGGTCCGTGGCGATCGCCCCGGACGTCCACGAGTGGCCGGTCACCGAGACTTGCGCGTCGGAGAAGAAGCGATCGGACAGGCTGTATCGCTCGGCCAGCGCGTGGTGGTTCGGCGTGACCGGCTTGCCGTAGAGCACGTACTTGAGGTCGCTGTCGTAGCGCGTCGGGTCGAGATCGCCGAAGTACTGGTCGAACGTCTTGTTCTCGGTGACGATGTACACGACGTGCTTGACGCGTTGCTTGCCGTCGGGTGGGCACAGCACCTGCGACACCCGGATCCCGTTGCCGGGCTGGCACGGATCGATGTCGACGCGCGACAGGTGGTTGTTGTCCTCGACCTGCTCGGTCCACGCCGTCTCCTGCGGCAACGACACCGGCAGGTTGATCGCGCTGACTGTTCCGTCGAGCGGTGTGATCTCGTGACCGATGCTCAGATTGAGGCCGGTGCTCTTGGTTGATGCGCCCGCGCCCTTGGCGTTGGCGACCCACAACTTGTAGTGCGCCGCGTCGCCGGTGATCGTCAGTGCTGACGGGTACCAGCCTGTCGGGATGTACTTCGGCGCGCCCGAGAGCCGCGCGCCCGTGTGGCCGTCGCGGATCTCGACGGCGTTGAGTCCAGCTAAGGCGACGAAGAGCGTGTCGCCGTTGGGCGACAAAGCGAACGCGTTCGGGTAGGCGCCGACTGGCACGCCGGCGAGCGGCCGCACCGACTCGGTGCCGACGACGGTCGGCGTGGCACCCGACACGTCGAGGACCGTGATCGAGTCGTCGTTTGTGTTGGCGACGAACAGCCGTTGGTGGTCGGCGCTCACCTGCATTGCGGTCGGGTGGTGGCCGACCTTGACCCACGCCTGCTCGACCGGATGTAGCGGGTCGGCGATGTTGACGGTCGAGATCGAGCCGACCCCGTCGCCGCGGCCTGCCTCGTCGGCCCAGTTCGATACGAACAGCCGGTGGCGCGGAGCGTCGAGCGCGAGACCGTACGCGTCGAGGCCGACCGGCGCGCGCCCGACGACAGTGTCGGTGGTGGTGTCGATCACCGACACCCGCGCGCACGCGGGGCGCCCGCCGGGGCATGCGTCGGCCCCGGCACCGGTCGGCTCGGACAGGGTGCCGGCCACATAGAGGTACCGGCCGTCGAGGACGCTATTGCCCGGATAGCCGTGCACGCGGATGCCGTCGGTGACCGGGAGCGCGGGCGAGTCGGGCACCTGCGAGAGAACGGCGTCGAGGAGGTGGTGGAGCGGCACCGTCGCCGCCTCCGTGACGTCGTGGGGCACCAGGACGCCCTCGGTGAGGGAGTACCGGAACACGCGGTCGGCGTTGCCGCCGCTGGCGTAGAGCTTGCCGCCCGGCGTCATCGTCATTCCCATGAACAAGTTGGCCGCCGGGTAGTGCGTCGGCCTCCCGGTTCCCGCGTTGATCTGGGTGATGCCCTGCATCCCGCCGTTGTCGGAACTGACGAGAACGGTGTCGTTACCGGCCGTCGCCGTGAGGCCGAGCGGGAAGTTGAAAACCGGAATCTGCTGACCCGGGGGGCGGACACGCGCGCCGGCCGGGGTGAAGTCGCCCCCGCCGGGTCCGTCGCGGTCGCCCGCCATCGCCAGCGACGGGGCACCACGTCCGGCGGCGCGCCCATCGGCTTGCGTGAGGTCGAGGAAACGGCGAGCGTTGCCCTCGTAAGCGAGCGGCTCGACCTTCTTGAGCGTGCGACTCACCACCGCGATGCCGCCGGCGCCGCCGACCAGGAGCCCGAGGACGACGAGCAGCGGGACGATCGGCGAGCGTCGCGTGACCATGAAATGAACCCCCAGCGAGCGGATGATGAACGGCGCATTCTTACCGTTCGCCGTGGCGGCGAGCATTCCTGCGTACGCTTTGGGATCGCTCAGCTCCGAACGCGCCTGATCGCGCTCGCCGCCGCGGCGGCCCTCGTACTCGTTCCCGTGGGTGTCGCACGTGCCGCGGCCAGCGGCAGTGAGTCCACGATGGCGCGCGAGATTGCCGATGACATCAACCGCGAGCGGGCCGGTCGCGGCCTTCCCAAAATCCCCGTCGATGTGGCCTATTCGGCCGGCGCGCAACGCGTGGCCGAGAGCAATCGCGACCGGCCGTGTCACGCCTGTCACTCAACCGACCACCCGTCGGGTGAGGTGGTGTGGTGGGGCTCGGACTACCCGAGCAGCGGGTCCCCCATTTGGTGGATGGGATCGCCGCCGCACCGCGCCCTCCTGCTCGCGCCCAACGCGACCAAGCTCGGCGTCGGCGTCGCGTGCAACGGCACCGAACACGACGCGGTGGCGTGGATCGAAACCCAGACCGAAGCCGAGAACGCGTCGCCTACACCCGTCGTGACCAAATCGACCGCGGGGTCGCGCTGCGCCGGCGGGACGGCGAGCCCGGCAACGACGCCGTCAACGCGCACGACTGTTCCCGGCGGTGGCGCGGCGGCCGGATCGACGTCGAGCACCGCGGCCCGAGGGACGACCACCACGTCGGCCCAGACCCAGCGCGGCGCACCGGCCGCGACCACCACGACGGCTCGTCAGCAGAGTGCAGTCGCTGCCGATCTCGGCGACGACACGCCATCGGCGGCCGGCCCGCTCGCGGCGGCCGACCCGCGCATCGCGGCTTCGTCGCGCCCGCTGGCGCGGAGTCGCGACGTCGGGGCGATGGGCACCATGCTCCTGCTGATGACATTCGTCGGTGCGCTGCTCGTCGGCCGGACGGCGCGTCGGGGCCGGTGAACGAGCGCCAGGAGCCCACCGCCGCTCGCCCGCACATGCCGGGCTACGGCACGCTCCCGGCGGCCGAGGGCACCGGGCTCCTGCCGTGGTCCTGGGCGACGGACCGACTCACGACGTCGCACGACTACTGGGTCGCGACGACGTGGCCCGACGGACGGCCCCACGTGTCACCGGTGTGGGGCGTGTGGCTCGACGACGACGTGTGGTTCAGCTGTAGCCCGGGGTCCCGCAAGGCCCGCAACCTGGCGGCCGATCCGCGCTGCACGATGACCACCGACAACGCGCTCGAGCCCGTCATCGTCGAGGGCCGGGCCACGCTGGATCTGGCCGGGGTTCCCGCCTTCACCGACGCGATCAACGCCAAGTACGAGGAGACGTACACCGTCGAGTTCTTCGGCGACAACCACCTGTATCGGGTGGCGCCGGCGACCGTGATCGGGCTCACCGAGGCCGACTTCGCCGGCTCGCCCACTCGCTGGCGGTTTACTTAGTCGTAGCGGTTACAACCTGTCGATAGGGTGCAGTCGTGGCTGGGCAACCGCTGATTGAGGGCCGCGAGCTCGTCAAGCGGTTCGAGGCGTTCAGGGCCGTCGACGAGATCGACTTCGCGGTCGCGCCGGGCGAGACATTCGGCTTCCTCGGGCCCAACGGCGCAGGCAAGACGTCCACGATGCGCATGATCGGCTGCGTCTCGCCCGTGTCGAGCGGCTACCTCCGCATCCTCGGCATGGACCCGGCGCACGACGGCGCCCGCATCCGGGCCCGCCTCGGCGTGGTACCGCAAGAGGACAATCTCGATACCGAACTCACGGTGTGGGACAACATGCTCATCTACGGGCGCTACTTCGGAATGTCGCTCGCCGAGATCCGACCGCGTGCCGAGGAACTGCTCGAGTTCGTCCAGTTGACCGACCGCAAGCGCGACAAGGTCGACCCGCTCTCGGGCGGCATGAAGCGCCGGCTCACGATCGCCCGGGCCCTGATCAACCAGCCCGACCTGTTGCTGCTCGACGAACCGACGACCGGCCTCGACCCACAGGCGCGCCATCTCGTGTGGGAGCGCCTGTGGCAGCTCAAGCGCAAGGGCGTCACCCTCGTTTTGACCACGCATTACATGGACGAAGCCGAGCAGCTGTGCGATCGCCTCGTGATCATGGACATGGGCCGGATCGTCGCCGAGGGTTCGCCGCGCGAATTGATCGCTCGGCACTCGACGCGCGAAGTCGTCGAGCTGCGGTTCCACACCACTGAAGAGCGCGAGGAGGCGCTGCCGAAAGTCAGCCACCTCAGCGATCGCGTGGAGGCGTTGACCGATCGCATCCTGATCTACGTCGAGGACGGCGACCGCGTCGCCCGCGTCGTTGAGGGCAACGGTGTCGGCCCGAGTTCGGTACTTGTTCGCCGCAGCACGCTCGAGGACGTCTTCCTCACGCTGGCCGGCCGCACCCTCGAGGACTGACGGTGCTTCGGGTCGTCGAGCGCGAAGCGCGGGTCTATCGCCGCCTGTGGCGGGGCAGCGTGTTCTCGACGTTCCTTATCCCGGCCCTGTTCCTGCTCGCCATCGGGCGGGGGTTGGGTGGGCTCGTCGATCAACGCAACCAGCTGGTCGAGGGGCTGTCGTATCTGCAATTCGTTACGCCCGGACTGCTCGCCGCCAACATGATGCAAGCGTCCGCTCCCGGGTCGCTGTGGCCGGTGATGGCCGGCACCAAGTGGGTCCGCTTCTTTCATGGTGCAGTAGCCACGCCCGTGAGTCCGGGTGACGTGTATGGCGGCTACGTCGTGTGGATCACGGCGCGCATGGCCGTCGCCGCGGTCGCGTTCGTCGCCGTCGCCGCCCTCATCGGCGGTGTCCCGTCACTTTGGGGTGTGCTCGCCGTGCCGGCGGCGACCCTCACGGCGATGGCGTTCATCGCCCCCCTCACCGCGTTCGCCGCCACGCAGACCACCGACATCAGCTTCGGCGTCCTTATGCGCCTCATCATCACGCCGTTATTCCTGTTCTCCGGCACCTTCTTTCCGGTGAGTCAGCTGCCCGGTTGGCTGCAACCCATGGCCCGTTTCTCGCCGCTGTGGCACGGCGTCGAGCTGTGCCGAGCCGCGATGACAGGGAGCGCCGACTGGTTGGCGGTCGTCGCTCATGTCGTGGTCCTCGGCGCGATCGTCGCCGCCGGTTGGTTGTGGGGCACGCGAACGTTCGCTCGAAAGCTGGCCTCGTGATCACACTGCGATCGCGCTACGTGATCGAACGCAACGCGTTGGCGTACCGGCGCATGTGGCCGATCTTCCTGGCCGGCTTCTTCGAGCCGATCCTGTTCCTGCTGTCGATCGGGCTCGGCGTCGGCGCGCTCGTCGGCGACGTACCCGGGCCGGGTGGCCATCTCATCAGCTACCAGATGTTCGTGGCGCCCGGAATGCTGGCAGTGGCGGCCATGAACGGCGCCATCCTCGACAGCACCTTCAGCTTCTTCGTCAAGTTCAAGTACCTCGGCAGTTACGACACGATGCTTGCCACGCCGCTTTCGACGGGCGACCTCGTCGTCGGCGAAGTGTCGTGGGGCTTGTTGCGCGGCGCGCTATACGGCGGCGCGTTCCTCGTGACGATGGCGTTCATGGGGCTCGTGCCGTCGTGGTGGGGCGTGCTCGCGATTCCCGCCGCGCTGCTCATCGGCTTCGCCTTCGCCGGCGTGGGCCTGGCGTGCACCACCTGGATGCGATCGTTCATCGACTTCGACTTCGTGAACCTCGTCTTGGCCCCGATGTTCCTGCTGTCGGGCACGTTCTTCCCGCTGTCGCGTTATCCCGGCGTGCTGCAATGGGTCGTGCGGGCCACGCCGCTCTATCAGGGCGTGGCCCTCGAACGATCCCTCGTCGTCGGCGCGATCAGCGCCACGCTCATCCTCAACGCCCTCTATCTCGCGGCGATGGGCGCCGCCGGCCTGACCGTCGCCAACCGCCGCCTCGGCCCCATCCTCCAGCCCTAACAGCTTCGTTCTGGGCGGATCTACACGGGCTGAGCCCGTGCTAATCCGCCCAGAACGAAGCTGTGGTCGCTAGGGCTTGGCGACGAGTGGGCGCGGGCGCTTCTTTGCGGGCGCCTTGGCCGCGGGCTCCTCGACCTTGGGCTTGAGGTCGGGCGGGGCTTCGACGCTGATGCGGGGGACGATGCGGTCGAGCCACTTCGGCAGCCACCAGTTCGC
>DASRJI010000133.1:0-32183 GCA_035649535.1 Acidimicrobiales bacterium
TGGCGCCGCCCAGGTCCTGCACGCCGACAACCAGGCCCGCCTCTTGCAGCGTGAGGCACGCCTCGATCAGGCGCTTCTCCTCGAACGGGTCGCCCACTTGCACGCTGGGCCGCTTGGCCGCCTCGGCTTCGGCGTCGCCGAAGCCGGCTGACGCCAGCACGCTCACGCCGCCGATCCCGTCGCGCCCGGTCGTCGAGCCGAGCAACACCGCGAGGTTGCCGTCGCCCGTCGCCCGACCGCGCACGAGCCGCTCGATCGGCATCACGCCGACGCACATCACGTTGACGAGCGGGTTCTCGGCGTAGCACTCGTCGAACACCAACTCGCCGCCGACCGTCGGCACGCCGACCGAGTTGCCGTACCCGGACACGCCACTGATGACGCCCTCGGCGATCCACCGACTGCGTGCGTCGGTCAGCGGCCCGAACCGCAGCGAGTCAAGCACCGCGATGGGGCGGGCCCCCATCGAGAAGATGTCGCGCAGGATGCCGCCGACGCCGGTCGCCGCGCCTTGGTACGGCTCGACGGCCGACGGATGGTTGTGGCTCTCGATGCGCACGGCGACGGCCACGCCGTCACCCGCGTCGATCACGCCGGCACCCTCGTCGTCGGCCGGGCCGATGAGCACGTGCGGCGCCTCGGTCGGCAGCCGCTTCAAGTGAATGCGCGAGGACTTGTAGGAGCAGTGCTCGCTCCACATCACCGCGTACATCGCCAGTTCGAGGTGGTTGGGAGGACGCTCGAGGATGCGCTCGATCTCGGCCGCCTCGTCGTCGGTCAGGCCCAGCGCGCGGTGCACCGGCTCCTCAGTGATCGCTTCGCCCGGCACCTAGCTCACGGTACTGCCGCTCAGGGCTTGCGGGAGACACGCACCGGCCCGGCGGTCGGTACCGCGACCGGCGTCTCGACGCGGCGCGCGTAGAGCACGAACTTCGTCCGCGGATCGAGCTCGACCACCCGCTTGCCGATCGACCGTTCACCGACCACGTCGCGCAGCTTGTTGCTCCACCGGGGCGCGACCGGGGTGACGTCGGCCAGCAGCGTCGCGACCGGCGCCGTCTTGCCGATCGAGTGCCAACCGGCCGCCGCGAAGCCGTGGCGGGCCAGCGTGGCGCTGAGGCCTCGGACCGAAAACAGCACCATGTGCTCGCCGGGGCGGCGCACCTCCGGCCAGCGGCGGCCCAGGAGACGGCTGACGCGGGAGCCGGCATCGGGCGTCAGCAGGGCGACGACACCACCGGGCTTGACGATTTCGGCCACGCGGCCGACGAGGTCGTCGGGGTCCGAGACATGCTCGACCACGTCCATCAACGTCACCGCGTCGAACTGCTCGCCGGCGAAGGCGCCGGCGGCGAGGTCACCCACCCGGACGTCGAGACCCAACTCGTCCCGGGCGTACTGCGCCGCCCACTCGTTGAAGTCGAGGCCGGAGGCGTCCCACCCGCGCCGCTTGGCGGCGGCGACGAGGAAGCCGGGACCGGCGCCGACGTCGAGCAACCGGCCCGGTGCCACGTACTTCTCGACGTGGGCGAGAACCCGATCGAACTTGGCTTCGATGAAGTCGCGGTCGGCGAGGTAGTCGTCGGCGTAGCCCCACAACTCGTCGGCGCCCTCGGCGTCGTCCTTGACGAAGTAGTCCTTGCCCTCGTAGAGCGCCTTCACTTCTTCCGGCGTCGGCGGCTCGGTGTCAAAGAGGGTGCCGCACGACCGGCAGCGACGGAACGACCGGGGCGGCCCGCGGAACGCCGGCTTCGAGATGGCGGCGTGGCACGCCGGGCACGGCGTCACGTGAAGCGGCAGCGGAGGAACACGCGAAGCATGCGAAGCCCATCGACGGCCGTGAGCTTCTTGCCCTCCTCGCGCTTTCGAGCGCGGTACTTCACCGGCACCTCGTAAATGCGCGTGCCGCGACGGAGCAGCCGGGCGGTGACCTCGGCGTCGAAACCGAAGCCGTTCTCGCGCAACGCCAGATCGCGGAACAGGTCGGTCTTCACCAGCTTCATCCCGACCATGCAGTCGGACAGCCACACGTTGTAGATGACGTTGGCAGCCACGTTCACGGCGCGGTTCCCCATCACGTACCAGAAGCTGTACGCGGTGTGCGCCTGCCACAGGCGGGTGCCGTAGACGGCGTCGGCGTCGTTGGCCTCGAGCGCCTCGTACATGCGCCCGTAGTCGTTGGGGTCGTACTCCATGTCGGCGTCGAGGATGGCGACGTACTTGCCGGTCGCCTGCTGGATCGCCTCCTTGATCGCGCCCCCCTTGCCGCGATTGACATCGATCTCGATGATGCGCACGTCGGCCGGCCACTCGTGCGACCGGAGCAGTTGACGCGTGCTGTCCTGCGATCCGTTCTCGACCACGAGGATCTCGCGCTCTTTGACCGGTATGACCGCATCAACGGCTGTCTGGACGGCCTCGAGGATCGTGGCCTCCTCGTTGTACGCCGGCATGATGATCGTCAGATCCATGGGCCACGGAAGCGTAGTCGCGTGGCCTATCGTTGCCCGCCGTGCCGGACCGCTTGTTGCCAGTCACGCGCAACGGCCGGATCTTCGTCGGCCTCGTCCTATTCCTTGCGCTGGCGCTGCGCTTCGGCGCCGTACTGAAGACGACCGACGGGTACGCGCCGCAGACCGACGCCAAGCACTTCGACATCATCGCCACATCGCTGATCCACGGCCACGGCTTCGGCCACGCGGTATTGCCGCCGGCGACCGGGCCCACTGCGCAACGATCGCCGCTCTACCCGATCTCACTGGCCGGCGTGTACGCGGTGTTCGGCGATCACAGCTGGACCGCGGGGCGGCTGACCAACGAGTTCTTCGGAGTCGGCATCGTCGCGTTGATCGGGCTCATCGGCGCGCAACTCTTCGGACGGCGCATCGGCGCCATCGCCCTCGCGCTGGCGGCGATCAACCCAACGCTGATCCTCATCGCCAGCGGTCTCCAATTGGAACCGCTGCTCGTGCTCCTCAACTTGGCGACGGTCGCCCTCGCGCTCCGCTATCGGGGTCGGCCGCGCGGCGTCCTCTTGCCAATCGCGCTGGGTGTGACGCTGGGTCTCGCCGTGCTCTCGCGCGAGCTGACGTTCTTCTGGATCCCGTCGCTCGTGTGGCTCATCTGGCCCGCGGAAAAGTCGGGCGGCTTCCGGGCCAAAGCCGCGGTGCCGGCGCTCGTCCTGGTGCTGGCCGGGGCCGTCGTCGCGCCCTGGACGATCCGCAACGCGGTGCGCCTCCACGCGTTCATCCCCGTCTCGATCGGCAACGGGATCGGCCTCTCGGGCACCTACAACGCGACGGCGATGGCGCACCGCGGCCGCTGGTCCCGGCCGTACGACGACCCGACCATGCGCGGCGTCCTCGAGAAGCTGATCGCGGAGAAGCCGCGGCCCACCGAAGTCGACGTCGACCGCGTCCTTCAGTCGGCCAGCCTCAAGTTCGCGCGTGAGCACCCCGTCTATACGGCGTTCCAAGTTCCGTTCTGGAACACGATCAGAATGTTCGATCTCGACGGGGGTGCGTACTCCCGCTACGTCACCCGCTTCCTGCCGTACCCGCGGCGCCTCGTCAACCCGGCCGTGTACGGGTTCTACCTGTTCGCCCTGCTCGCAATCGTCGGCGCCTTTTCCGCCAAAGCCCGGGCGGCACCCAAAGCCATTTGGCTCATTCCGGTGCTTCTCTACTTCGCCTTGGTAGTCCCGCTACCAGGGACGATCCGGTACCGGGCGTCCCTCGAACCGTTCTTCACGCTGGTGGCCGCCCTCGCCGTCGCCCCCGCGGTTGACCGCGTTCTGGCACAATTTCGCCATGCCGAAAACGCCGATGTCAGCGAGCCACAAGGAGGCGCTGGCCGCCGGTCGTGAGCAGGGCCGAGCCGTGCGTCTATACCTAGAAGCGATCGACGCGAATAAGCCAAAGCGGGGCCGGCAGCGCACCCCGGAAACCATCAAAAAGCGGCTCGACGACATCGAGGCTCGCATTCAATCAGCCGACGCCTTGACCCGGCTCCAGCTCGTGCAGGAACGCATCAATCTCCAGCACGAGCTCTCGACCAAGTCCGAGACCGTCGACTTGAGCGCGATCGAGGCCGACTTCGTAAAGGTCGCCGGCGACTACGGCCGGCGCAAAGGCATCTCCTACGCGGCGTGGCGTGAAGCGGGCGTGGACGCCGCAGTGCTCAAGCAGGCTGGGATCGGGCGCGGGGTCTAGCGGCTTCGAGCAACGATTCGAGCAGCACCCGGCCGTCGGCCGAACCCAGCAGCAAATCGGACGCCCGCTCCGGATGCGGCATCAGCCCGACGACGTTCCCCGCGGCGTTGGCGACACCCGCGATATCTCCCATTGACCCGTTCGGGTTCTCGACGTAGCGGAACACCACCTGCCCGTTGGCCTCGATGGCGCGGAGTGTCTCGGGATCGCAGGTGTAGTTGCCTTCGCCGTGGTTCACGGGGATGCGCAGAACCGCGCCAACCGTCGCCCGGTTGGTGAGGGCCGACGACGCGCTCTCGACGCGCAGCCCGACCGGAGCGCACACGAACTTGTTGCCGGCGTTCTTCTGCAGCGCCCCGGGCAGTAGGCCGGCCTCGGTCAGCACTTGGAAGCCGTTGCAGATGCCGACGACCGGTCCGCCGGCTGCAGCGAACTCGGCGACCGCGCCCATCACTGGAGAGAAGCGGGCGATGGCGCCCGGCCGCAGGTAATCGCCGTGGGCAAATCCCCCCGGGAGCACGATGGCGTCAAAGCCACTCACCGACGCGTCGCCGTGCCACACGAGGTCGGCGGTGCCGCCCACCGCCTCGACGGCCTCGACCACGTCGTACTCGCAGTTCGATCCAGGGAACACGACGACACCAACGCGCGCGGTCACGTCAGCGTGACCTCGACGTCCTCGATCACGGGGTTGGCGAGAAACCGCTCGCACATTTCGTCGACCTCGCGCTGCGCGCCGGCGGCATCGGGTGCGTCGAGCTCGAAGCGAATCATCTTGCCGACGCGCACGCCCTCGACACCGTCGAAGCCGAGCGCCGGAAGGGCGCGTTCGATTGTCTGGCCCTGCGGGTCGGCGATGCCCTCGCGCAAACGCACCTCCACCGCGACGTGGAACTTCACGCTTGGACGCCTGGCCAGTCGGCGAACGCGAGGCCGGTGAGCCGTTCGTAGATCGTTACGTAGCGCTCGCGCGTCGCGTCGACGATCGCCGGCGGCAGCGGCGGAGGCGGCGGCGACTTGTCCCACCCGGTCGCCGCCAACGCATCCCGCACCGGTTGCTTGTCGAAGGACGGCGGGGCCTTCCCCGGCTCCCATTCATCGGCCGGCCAAAAGCGCGACGAGTCCGGCGTCAGCACTTCGTCGCACAGGGCCAGCTCGCCGTCGATCAGTCCCAGTTCGAACTTGGTGTCGGCGATGATGATCCCGCGGGACTCGGCCAGGTCCGCACCTCGCTGATACGCGGCCAGGCAAAGTTCCCGCGCCTTGTGCGCGAGATCGGCGCCGACCAACCCGACCGCGGTGTCGAAGTCGATGTTCTCGTCGTGGCCGACGTCGGCCTTGGTCGACGGCGTGAACACCGGCTCCGGCAAGCGTTCGCTTTGCTTCAGGCCGCCGGGCAGCGCGGCGCCGTGCATGGTGCCCGCCTTCTCGTACTCGGCCCACGCCGATCCCGAGATGTAGCCGCGGACGATGCATTCGACCGGCAGCATCTCGGCCTTGCGAACGAGCATGGCCCGCCCGGCCAGGTCGGCGATCTCAGTGGCGCCGGCGGGGAAGTCGGCCACGTCGATGCTCACGCGGTGATTGGGCGCCAGGTCGCCCAGCCGGTCGAGCCAGAAGGCGGTCATGGCGGTGAGGACCCGGCCCTTGTCGCGGATGGGTTCGTTCAACACGACGTCGAAGACCGAGATGCGGTCCGACGCAACGAACAGCAACTGGTCGTCGCCCGCGTCGTAGATGTCGCGGACCTTGCCCGAGTAAAGAAGCTTCACAGAATCTCTCCAGGGTTGTAGGCGGCTGCAATGGGGTGTCGCGCAACGACAGAGCCGATGCGCGCAACGACGTCATCGACCTGGCTCGGCGCGTTGCCGATGAGCGCCGCCCGATCGGTCAAGGCGTCGTCGAGGGCGGCGCGATCGAGCGGCACCGCCGGATCGCCGGCCAGCCGGCGCAACAGCTCGTCGCCGTCGCCGGCACTCGCCATCGAGTGGGTACGGATGAGCTCGTGGGCTTGCTCGCGCCCGACGCCGGCCTGGACCAGGGTCAGCAAGACCTTGGTGGTCGCGAGGAACGGCAACTGGCGGCGGACCTCGGCTTCCACCGCGTCGGGCTTCAGCGTGAAGCCGTCGACGACCGACAGGAACGTGAGCAGCAGTCCTTCGGCGGCGAAGAACGCATCGGGCAGGGCAACCCGGCGCACGACCGAGCAGCTCACGTCGCCTTCGTTCCACTGATCGCCGGCCAGTTCGGCCACCATCCCGAGGTGGCCACGCAACACGACGGCGAGGCCGTTCACGCGCTCGCTCGATCGCGAGTTCACCTTGTGCGGCATGGCCGAGGACCCGACCTGGCCGGCCTGGAATCCCTCGGTTGCCAGGTCGAGGCCCGCCATCAGTCGGATCGTCGTGCAGAGGCTCGACGGCGCGGCGGCGACTTGCACGAGCGCAGCGACGACGTCGAGGTCCAGCGAGCGCGGGTAGATCTGGCCGACGCTGCCGAGCACTCGCGTGAATCCGAGATGGGCGGCGACCGCCGCCTCGAGCTGCCGCACGCTGTCGGGGTCGCCGAGCAAATCGAGCTGATCCTGCTGGGTGCCGACGGGCCCCTTCAGCCCGCGGAGCGGATACGTGGCGAGCACGGCCTCGAGGCGCTCGTAGGCAAGCAGTAGTTCCTCGGCCGCCGACGCGAACCGCTTGCCCAGCGTGGTCGCCTGGGCCGGCACGTTGTGCGATCGACCAACCATCACGGTGTCGCGAAACTCGACGGCGCGTCCGGCGAGACGGGCGAGGGCAGCAACGGTGCGGTCACGAACCAGCTCGAGCGCACTGCGCACTTGCAGCTGCTCGACGTTCTCAGTGAGATCGCGCGACGTCATCCCCTTGTGGATGTGTTCATGGCCGGCGAGGGCCGAGAACTCTTCGATGCGCGCTTTGACGTCGTGCTTGGTGACCCGCTCACGCGCGTCGATGCTCTCTAGGTCGACCTTTCCGATCACGGCTTCGTAGGCCTCGACGACGCCGTCGGGGACGGCGACGCCCAGCTCGCGCTGGGCGCGTAGCACGGCGAGCCACAGCTGACGCTCGAGGACGATCTTGTGCTCCGCCGACCAGAGGTCGACCATCTCGGCGCTGGCGTAGCGCTGGGCGAGCACGTTCGGAATCACGGCGTTAGCGCGATCCCCCGGCCTTGAACTCGGCCAGCTTGGCCGCCAGCGACGCGTCGCTGATGGCCAGCATCTCGGCGGCGAGAATCCCCGCGTTGGCCGAGCCGTCGATGGCCACCGTGGCGACCGGAATGCCCTTGGGCATCTGCACTGTCGCGTACAACGCGTCGACGCCGTTGATCGCGCCACCTGACAGCGGTACGCCGATCACGGGAAGCGTGGTGTGGGCGGCGACCACGCCGGCGAGGTGCGCAGCCATGCCCGCGCCGCAGATCATCACGCCGAACCCCTCATCACGCGCCGAGCGGGCAAAGTCGGCGACCTCCTCGGGGTTGCGATGGGCGGAGAGAACCCGTTCGTCGACCTCGATCCCGAACCGTCCGAGCATCTCGGCCGCGCCCGCCATCTTGTCCTTGTCGTTGGCCGATCCCATCAAGATCGCAACCTTCACTGCGCTGCCGCCCTTTCCGCGATGTCACTCCGATATTGCATGCCGGGAAACGCGATGCGAGCGATACCGGCATAGGCGCGTTCACGGGCGGCGGCAACGGTAGGACCCTCGCCAACGACGGCGAGAACGCGGCCGCCGCCCGCGGTGACCAACCGTCCGTCGGCGTCACGGGCGGTGCGGGCGTGGAACACGGTCACGCCCTCAATGGCGTCGGCGGCGTCGACGCCGTCGATGGGCGCACCGGTCTGCTCGCTGGCAGCAATCACCGCGACCGCCGCGTCGTCACCCACGCTGACGGCCTGCTGCACCCGGCCGTCCGCCGCTCCCGCCAGCAGCTCAGCCAGATCGCTCCGCAGACGAGGCAGGACGACCTGCGCTTCGGGATCACCGAACCGCACGTTGAACTCGACGAGCTTCGGGCCGTCCTCGGTGAGCATCAGCCCGGCGTAGAGGACCCCGCGGAAGTCGATGTCGCGTTTGCGCAACGCGGTGAGCGTCGGCTCGATGAAGCGGGCCCGGATCTCAAGCTGCTCGATGTCGACACCGGGCACCGGTGAGTACGCCCCCATGCCCCCGGTGTTCGGACCCTCGTCGCCGTCCAGCGCCCGTTTGAAGTCCTGGGCGGCGGGGAGCAGGACCGCGTCGGTCCCGTCGCAGATCGCCAGCACCGACAGCTCGGGCCCGACCATGCCCTCCTCGATCACGACCGTGCGGCCGGCGCCGGCGAAAGTCTCGCCCGCCAGCTTGGCCCGCACGTCGGCTTCGGCCGCGGCGATCGAGTCGGTCACGAGCACGCCCTTGCCCGCGGCCAGCCCGTCGGTCTTCACGATGTAGGGCGGCGGCAGCGAGCGCAGGAACGACAGGGCGCCCTCCGCGTCGGAGAACGACGCGTGACGGGCCGTCGGGATCCCGGCCTCGGCCACGACCTCTTTCATCCACGCCTTCGAACCCTCGAGCCGGGCGCCATCGGCACCGGGACCGAACACCCGCTTCCCCTGGGCGCGCAGCCGGTCGGCCACGCCCTCGACCAACGGCGCTTCGGGGCCGACGACGAACAGGTCACCATCAAGGGCTTCGGGCGAGGTGTCGGTGCTGCCGGGAATCCCGGCATTGCCGGGCGTCACGACGACGTCGGCGGTACGGCGAAGCACGCTGGCAAGCACGTGCTCGCGACCACCGCCGCCTACGACGACGACGCGCACGGCACCTCCCGATCGCCTTGCGGCTGCGCCTCCGGCTCACTCATCTATGCGGCGAAGTGGACGTACTGATCACGACTGGGGCCCACGCCGACGAGCTTGATCGGGACGCCCGCCTGCTCCGCGATGAGCGCGACGAAGTCGCGCGCTTCGACCGGCATGTCACCCGGCTCGGTCGCGGTCGACAGATCAGTGCGCCACCCGGGCAACTCTTCGTAGATCGGCTTCACCTTGTGAAGAACTGACTGGTGATACGGCAGGTGGTCGTAGCGGCGGCCGTCGAGCTCGTAAGCCACACACACCTTGACGGTGTCGAATTCCTCGAGCTTGTCGATCTTGGTCAGCGCGATCTCGCTGAGGGAGTTGAGGCGGACGGCGTGACGCATCATGACCGCGTCGAACCAACCCACGCGCCGGCGGCGACCGGTGACGGTGCCGTACTCGCGCGCCCGCTCGATGAGCGCGTCGGCCTCGGGTCCGATCAGTTCGGTCGGGAACGGCCCGGCGCCGACTCGCGTGATGTAACCCTTCGCGATCCCGATCACGCGGTCGATGTCCCGTGGACCGATCCCGGCGCCCACGCACGCGCCGCCGGCCACCGGGTTGGACGACGTCACGAACGGATACGTCCCGTGATCGAGGTCGAGGAACGTGGCCTGGGCGCCCTCGAGTAACACGTTCTGCCCGGCGTCGAGGGCCTCGTGGACCAGCCCCACCGTGTCGGCGATCATCGGCTCGATCCGCGGCGCGTACTCGTCGAGGTAGCGCGCCGCGATGTCATCGGCGGAGAGCGGCAGGCGGTTGTACACCTTGGCGAGGATGGCGTTCTTCTCGCGCAGCACGACTTCGAGCTTCTCGCGGAAGATCTTGCCGTCGAGGAGGTCCTGCACGCGCAACCCGATCCGGGCGGCCTTGTCCGCGTAGGCCGGTCCGATCCCGCCCAGGGTGGTGCCGAGCTTGTTCTTGCCCAGGTAGCGCTCGGTCACGCGGTCGAGCTCCTGGTGGTACGGCATCACGAGGTGGGCGTTGCCGCTGACGCGTAGGCGGGTGCAGCCGACACCCCGCTTCTCGAGCATGTCGATTTCGCTGAGCAGGGTCTTGGGGTCGACGACGACGCCGTTGCCGATCACGGGCGTGATGTGATCATAGAAAACGCCGCTTGGAATGAGCTGGAGAGCGAAGGTCTCACCGTCGATAACGATGGTGTGGCCGGCGTTGTGGCCGCCCTGGTAGCGCACAACCATCGCCATCTCCTTGGCGATCAGGTCGGTGAGCTTCCCCTTGCCCTCGTCACCCCATTGCGTACCGACAACGACAGTGGCGGGCACGTGTTGACAGCTTAGTAGACCCGGCCGAAGGCTCCTCGTGAAATGCCCGGCGCCGCGGGTGATGACATCCTGTCTGCCGTGGCCGACGTCGTCGATTCCCAGGTCCCGGGCGCAGGCGTCCGCGTCCCGGTGTTCGACGGCGTACGCGGGGTCGCGATCCTGGCCGTCATCGTGTACCACTCACTCGAGGTGTACGGCACGCCGGCCGACCGGTTCGTCAGCCATTTCACCAGCGCCGGGTGGCTGGGCGTCGACCTGTTCTTCGTGCTCTCAGGCTTCCTGATCACCGGCATCCTGCTGGACACCAAGGGCGAAGGCGGCTTCTTCCGCAACTTCTACGCCCGGCGCACGCTGCGGATATTTCCGCTCTTCTACGCCACCGTGTTCGTCATGGCCTTCGCCCTGCCGATCATCCACTCGCTCGGCCCGATGACGAGTGGCTCCAGCAGCGACACGTTCGACCGGTTGTGGCGCAACCAACTCTGGCTGTGGACCTACACCCACAACTTCCTCCAGGCGCGCGGACCGCACAACCTGCCGGGCCTGGGCCATCTCTGGTCGCTTGCGGTCGAGGAGCAGTTCTATCTGCTGTGGCCGCTGGTGGTCTTCGTCACGCCCCGGCGCCGCATCCTCGCGGTCGCGCTGGGCACGAGCCTGGCCGTCATCATCCTGCGCGGCGCCCTAGCCGCCGCGGGGGTCGACGCATGGTCGCTCCGCCAGTGGACGTTCACCCGCGCCGACGCCCTACTGCTCGGCGGGGCGGCGGCCATCATCATCCGCACGCCCGCAGTTTGGGCCCGGGTTCGGCGGTGGGTCACACCCGTCTTCTTGACGGCGATGGGCGTACTCGTGGTGTTCGTTGCCGTTCGAGGCTCGATGCTCCTCGACTCGGAATTCAGCGCGGAGTTTGTGTACCCCATTGCCGCGATCGGCTTCGCCGCGCTGATGCTGCGGCTCTGCGACAGCGAGCCGAGCCGCCTGCTCAGCGCAAGGTGGCTGCGGACGATCGGCTTTTACAGCTACGCCATGTACGTCTTCCACTGGCCGATCTCGCGGGCATTCCCAACCGTGTGGCGCCGCACTGGCGTCGAGGACGCGCTGACGGTCGCCGGCAGTCGCATCCCGCTCGGGCTCGTCAACCTGGTCGCGGTGACGCTGCTGTCGTTGGTTTGCGCGGTGATCTCGTGGTACGTCTGGGAACGCCGCTGGCTCGCGCTCAAGACGCGGTTCAGCTACCGCGACGTCAAGGCCGCGACGGGCTGAGTTCGGCGGGCGGTGCCGACGACCCGGCTACTTCGCGCGTCGATGCTCGCACATTGGCGGCGGTCCCGGCGATGCTCCAATAGTTGAGCGCCGAGATCGACACAACCCACGTGTGCTGAAAGAAGCCGGCGAAGGCCAGCGCTATTCCTGCGGCCATCGCGCCTAGGGCGATGGCCCCGGATATTCCTGGCAACGTCGCCAGTCGGCGCAGCGTCAACAACAGCGTGAGCAGTAGGGCGACGTACAACGCGAGCGAGATCAGCCCCGTCTCGTTGGCGATCTGCAGGTAGGCGTTGTGCTCCACGAGCCGCGACCCAACGTCATAGCGCGTCCCGACGCCCGCCGACGTGCCCACACCGATACCCATCGGATAGTTGATCGCCCGCGACCACCCGCCCTTGGTCGTGTCCTCGTGCACCTGCGCCGACCCGTCATCGTCATGGAAGAACCGCTCGATCGCGCCGGACGCGGCGGCGACAGGAACGAGCAGAATGACGATCGTCCCCGCAGCGATCGCCAGCTTGACCCGGCCCGGGCTATCGCCCCTGAGGCGACGCGAGAGCGCCGGCCCCACCGAGAGGGCGGCGGCGCCGGCGACGATCATCCCGAGCTCGGCGGCGCGCGTGTTCGTCGCGATGATTGCCAACGCGAGGACGCCGACGCCGATATACGCAGTGGTTGAGCGTCGGCGCGCCCTGGCGATGAGCGCGGCGGCAAGCGAGAACGCGACCAGCATGTACAGCCCGGCTTCGAGGCCGGAATACAGAAGCGACCCGGGCCGCGTCACCAGTTCGGTGCCGATCATCGACCGCAACCTGATGTCGCGGGTCAGCGGTGCGCCGAACATGACGTGCTGGTAGTTGGCGACGCCCAGCGTGTTGATCGCAAAGTTGTTCCAGCCCGACGAGTCGAGCCACTCGTACACCGCGATGCCGCCGAAGATCAGCCCGGACTTGAGCGCGGCGTTGGCGACTCGCTGCTGGATGCGCGCGTCGATGGGGATGTGACGGGCGGCGAACATCACGACGATGAACAGTGCGTTGGCCCGCCAGCCCTGTGTGCGCACATCCCACGCGCGGGGCGCGTACTGCCCGGCGATCGCGGGGACGAGCACGTACAACGTCACTAAGCCGACGAACGCAATGGCCAGCCAGTCGAGCCGGTCGAAGCGATGGCCCTCCTTCCGGATCGTCTCGAGCGCGGTGACGAGCAGGGCGAACACGATCAGTTCTTTGACGCTGGCGAGCGGTCGTACGATCTCGACGGGAACGCCGTGTTTGAGGGCGAACGCCAATACCGGTTGCTGAAAGATGAGGATCGGCGTCAGGGAAACCAGCGCAAAACTGGCGTAGCTGCGAACGACCAGAAGCGCGCCCAGGCCGACGATGCCCATGGCAACGTCTTTCAGCATGTTCTCGCTGACGCGGGGGACGGCGTACCACACGAGCACCGGCACCCCGTAGAGCAGCCAGGGCGGGAACCGCCACGACGAGAAATCGAGCACGTGATCGAGGGTGGGCCGCCGCCACCGAGCACCGCGCGTCACGACCGCCACGCCCAGATGTTACGTGTCCCAATATCCTGTGACGGTGGCGAGGCTCTGGCGTCGCGGCGTCGCCGCACTCAATTACGAATTACCCCCGAAAACCATCGAATACCAGACATACCTGCCGGCCAAGCTGCTGCGGGACGCCGGGTTCGATGTCCACATCGTCTCCCGAGCCCGCCCGCGGGGCCATCACATGGTCGAGGGCGTGACGTGCTGGATCGAGCCGAGCACGTCGAATGTCGTTCGCCGGCTGGCGCAACTCCGGGCCGAATTCGTCTACTGCGAAGCGACCGCCTACGGGGTGCTGTTCGGGAAGGCGGGTCGGCGGACCTGGCACCGCAATCCGCCGCTCGCGAGTCACCCGGCCTCCAGGGCCCTGCAACGACGAGCGATCCGTTGGTTCGACGCGGTGACGATCACGAATCCGGCGGAACTCAACGCGTGGCACCTCAGGCCGCGCCAGATCGTCGACCTGTCCTATCCGGTGGACCTCAAGTTCTGGCGCACCGCGACCGATCGCGATCCGGACTTCTGGTCGCAGCGCGGCCTACCGGTCCCCCGGGGGCCGGTCATCGTGTGCGTCGCCGGGCTCGTCCGGTTGAAGCGGCAAGTGGAGCTGGCCGACGCGCTGGCGCCCCTCCTCCGGGCGCGGCCCGATGCCTCGCTCGTGTTCGTCGGCCACCCGTTCGACCGCGCCGTGCACGACGAGCTAATCGCTCGCCGGGCGGCCAACGGTGTTGCCGACCAGGTGATCCTCACCGGCGCTCTCACCCATGACGGCGTCCGCCAAGTGCTGGCGTGGTCCACCGTCTCGGTGATTCACAGCGAGGCGGAGACGCAGTGCATGGCGATCTACGAGTCACTCGCCAGCGGAGTTCCCGTGATCATGTCGCCGATCCCACAGCTGCAATCGCAGTTCCCGACGCTGCCGGCGCCCACGTCGGACGCCGAGTTGCGCGACGCGGTCGCCCGCCTCATCGACGACCCCGGCGCCGTCGACTACCAACTCGGGACCACGGCCGAGCGGGTCGAGTGGGCCGACCGCGACCGCCACGACCAGAACTTTCGCGAGACCATCGAACGGCTCCTCGGCCGCACGGTGTTTTGAGAGCGGTCGTCCAGCGCGTCCGCGGGGCCGAGGTACGCGTCGACGACGCGATCGTCGGCGCCATCGACGGCGTCGGCTTGTGCGTCCTCGTGGGCGTCGGGCGGGATGACACCAAGGTCGAGGCGGCGGCCATTGCCGACAAGCTGTGGCGCGTCCGGATCTTCGACGACGAGGACGGGCGCATGAACCTGGCCGCTGCCGACCTCGACGCGCCCGTGCTCCTCATCAGCCAGTTCACGCTCTACGGCGACACGTCACGCGGCCGACGACCATCCTGGGCGGCGGCGGCCGCGGCGGACCACGCGGCGGCGCTCATCGATGAACTGACTTCCGAACTGCGCGCCCTCGGGGCCGAGGTGGCGACCGGGCGGTTCGGCGCCGACATGCAGGTGGCGCTGACCAACGACGGCCCGGTCACACTGCTGTTGGACGTCTAAGCGGGCCGGTAGGCCTCGACCTCGAGACAGAGATCGGGCACGAACGGTTCCCACCCGTCGCGGTGGTCGCACGGCAGCCGACCCGAGACGTCGGCGACCCGTTCGAAGCCGACGTCCTCCAACACCTTCACCAGCGACGCCGGGGTGAACAACAGCGTGTGATCGGGCGCGCCCGTGAGGTCCTCAGGCCGCCGGCAATCGCCCGGCGCGTGGCCGTACCCGTACACCGCGCTCAACGCCGCCCAGTACGCGGGCTCCTCGAGGGTCGAGCCCGCCAGGGCGCGGCCGAGCGCCGCCGCGTTGGGCGTATGCAGGTAGAGCACGCCGCCGGGCTCCAGAAGATCCATCCACGACCGCAACGTCGCCCGCAGTGCCGGCCCTGGAATGTGCTCGACGCAGTGGACCGCCAACACCTCCTCCGCCCATCCGGCCGGCAACGCTCGTGTCGAGAACAGGTCGAGCTGCGGCACCCGCGGGTTGATGTCGACGTGCACATAGCCAGGCTTGGGTGCGAACCCGGGTCCGATCTCGATGCGGCGCCCGTCCCCTGGAAGCCGCAATCGGAGTCGCTGTTGCCACGTCGTCGGGACCACCCGGAGCCACCAGGCCCCCGATCGCCGGTATGCCGCGCTGCGCAGGAGGACGCCGGGTGTACGCGCCGTGCGGTAGGCCACGTCGCGCCCTCGGCGGGCCGCGTTCCGAAGCCTGGCCTTCACGCCGATGCCCGCGACTGGTGGGCGACCGGACCGCCGCGCAGCACCGCCAATGCAAGATCCTTGGCCAGCGCTTGCGGGCCGAGCCGACCGCGGCGGCGCGGTGCGTACAGCCCACCGGCCGAGGCCGAGGCCACGGCGCGCAGCATGCCGAGCCGCCCGGTTGCCCGGTACACGCTCATCCGCCGGTCAACCGACGCCGCGTACCGGCGATACCAACTCGCGGCGCGACGCAACTCGTCGCCGTCGCCCTGTCGTCTGGCCATCGCATCAAGGTACGACGCGCGGAACTCGGCGACTTCCGGCGCGCCAATCAGGGCGCCGTGATGCTGCATGGCCTGGTCGGCCACGCCCGGCTGGCGAGCGGCGCCGGTGGTGTTGGAGTCGTGCGCGCGGTAGAGCGCCAACGGCCGTCGTATCCATCGCACGGTGCCGCTGCAGCTCGCCGCGAAATACACAAACTCGTCGTGCGACGTCCGCAGCCCGTGGAAGCTCTCGGGCCGCTCGGCCGGGTCGAACTCGTCGAGAAGCCGGCGCCGGAACACTTCGCGGAAGCCGTACGGAACGAGGAAGGGGTGACCGCTGCGCTTGCGGTACGACCGCCGCAGCGCGCCGGGCAGCCGGTCGAGCTCGGTGCCGGCGCTGTCGATCCTTCGGGCCCCGTGCACGACGAGCACGACGTCAGGTTTGCGGAACGCCGCGGCACACCGCTCGAGTTTCTCGGGCAGCCACACGTCGTCCTGGTCGCACCAGGCGACGAGGTCGGCCTGGGCCCGGCCGGCAATGGCG
The DNA here is from genome assembly GCA_035649535.1 of Acidimicrobiales bacterium. Classification (GTDB taxonomy): domain Bacteria; phylum Actinomycetota; class Acidimicrobiia; order Acidimicrobiales; family JACDEA01; genus JACDEA01. Next base: position 16,212 of record DASRJI010000133.1, read on the forward strand.
AAGAAGTTGTCAGCGAAGCCGAGGCGGGTCGGGTTCCTCGTGACCGTGACCGCAATCGGTGACCGGTCGGCGAACTCATCGACGATGTCGAGCGTTGCGTCGGTCGAGCCGTCGTCACCGATGAGGATCTCCGACGGCGGCACTGTCTGAGCTGTCAGCGACGCGAGCTGCTCGCGTAAGAAGCGCTCGCCGTTGAACGTCGCGAGTGCGACCGCAACGGTGGGGGTCGCCGGCACGCGTGCATCATGGCGCGTCGGTCAGGCGCAGGTCGTCAGCGTCGTCGGCCCAGATCGGCTCACCGTCGCCGCCTTCTGTTTCGTGGCCCAAATGGTCAGGCCGGTTCGCAGTTCTTGCTCGTCGTTGGGCGTGTCCATCACGAACGCGACGCGTACGCAGGTGCGGTCACCGTCCGACCACGCGACGTAGCGGTCGCCGCCCCAACCGGCGGCGTCCCGGCCGGCTTGATCGTTCGGCAAGACGGTCCCGAGCAACAGCTTCAACACCAACTCGCCCATGACGCCCTTGTCGATCTGGGCGGCGTCGGCGGTCGGGTCGGGCACCGGCTTCGGGCCTTCGCCGGCGATGAACCGCTCAGGATGCATCACCTGCTCGGTGGTGGTCGGCGGCCGGCGGAACGCGTCGTCGAGCCGGCCCTGCCCGCTCCGCAACAACGCGCTCACGAGCGGTGGGCCGTCGGCGTACGGAAACACGAGGAGCTGCGACAAGATCGGCGGGATGTCCTTGGAGTTGATGCGCTGCGCGGCGACGCGCTCCTCCGCCGCTTCTTGGCGCTGCTCACTCCGCGTCATCGTGTTGCGGTACGCCTCCTCCACCCGCAGCGCGTCGCCCTCGGCGATGGCCGAGAACGCGATATCGACCTCGTCGTCGCGGTCCTTGAATTCCGGGTGCTCGATGTGGAAGGTCTGATCCTGGAGGGCGTGGGTGATCTCGTGGGCAAGGGTGGTGCGCACGAGCGGCGTCACCTTTGAACCGCGCACAACCAGTTCCGTGGTCTTGGGGTCGTAGAAGCCGACGATCGCCGCGCCCAGTAGCTCGTTCCGGGCCTTGATGAGGTCGACGCCCGGCTTCAACAGACCCAGGGCGCGCAGCTCCGCACCCGTCCGCAACAACTCGGCGTCGTCCTGTTTCGACAGCTCGACGACGCGCGCCGAGAAGGCGGCGTCGGCGAGGAGCGCGACCTTGATGGGCTGGCTGAACTTGAGGCCGCGGTGGTCCTCGACGAACCCTTGCAACTCGTGCACGAGCGCGCCGATGTCCGGCGCCGACGTGGTGTTCGTCGGCGCGGCCGTCGTCGTCGACGCCGCGCTGGTCGCGACGGTCCGCGCCGGCGCACTTGCGTCGTCGTCCACGGTGACGGCGCCGACGACACCGACGACAAGCAGAAGGCCTATGCAGGCAGCCAGGACGCGGGTCACAGGTCGCATACTTCAGCACGTCGGCGGCGTCGGTCCGTCGCGGGTCGAGCGAGTACGTTGTCGGCCCGTGCCACCCGCCGGAGCCCGACTTCTCAAGGGCACACGGCTGGAGCCACTCGCCCGCCGCCTTTGGCGGCTGATCGGGGGCCGCCAAGTTCCCGAAGACCGTAATGCGCGCTACAACCGCCTCACCCTCGACGTCATGCGACGCGTCATCACGCCGACGTCGGACTGCGTCGACGTGGGCTGCCATACCGGCCTCATCCTCAGGGAGATCGTGCAGCTCGCGCCGCAAGGAACGCACTGGGCTTTCGAGCCGCTGCCCGACTGTGCGGCTGGCTTGCGAGCGGAATTTCCCAGCGTCGCCATCCACGAGATGGCCCTCGGCGACACCGACGGCACCGCAGAGTTCCGGTACGTACCGGCGGCGCCCGAAAACAGCAGCTTCATGCGGCGCCCGTATGACCCGCCGGTGGTGGACGACTATGTGCCGCTGACCGTGAAAGTGGGCCGGCTCGACGACGTATTGGGCCCCGACGCCCGGATCGACTTCCTCAAGGTCGACGTCGAGGGGGGCGAGCTCGCGGTGTTCCGGGGCGCCCACGACACGCTGCGGCGCAGCCATCCCGTCGTTGCGTTCGAGATGGGCTGGGACCCGGAAAACGTGCACGAAGTCCTGGCCGCGGCCGGGCTCCGCATCTCACTGCTCGACGCGTGGCTGGACGGGCGCCCGCCACTGAGTCGCGACGAGTTCCTGGACGAGTCGTTGAGCGGGCGGAACTACTTCTTCCTGGCCCACCCGCCGGCGACTACTTAAGGGCGATGTCGTCGCCGGCGACGTCGACGGTCACCGTCGAGCCGTCGGGGTAGCGGCCTTCGAGCAGAGCCAGGGCGAGGACGTCCCCGATCTCCTTCTGAATGAGGCGCTTGAGCGGGCGAGCGCCGTAGTCGGGGTCGTAGCCGCGTCGCGCCAACCACTGGGTCGCCTCGTCGGTGACGTCGAGCGCCAGGCCGCGCTGGGCCACGCGGTCGCGAAGGTGCTCGAGCTGGATGCCGACGATGTGGCCGATGTCGTCCTCGGTGAGCGCGCGGAACCGCACGATCTCATCGATGCGGTTGACGAACTCGGGCTTGAAGAAGTCCCGCGGTTCACCCGGCAGGTTCGACGTCATCACCAACACCGCGTTGGTGAAGTCGACCGTGCGCCCCTGGCCATCGGTCAGGCGGCCGTCGTCGAGCACCTGCAGCAGCACGTTGAAGACGTCGGGGTGGGCCTTCTCGATCTCGTCGAGCAGCACGAGCGAGTACGGGCGCCGGCGCACGGCTTCGGTGAGTTGACCGCCCTCGTCGTAGCCGACATAGCCAGGCGGCGCGCCGATGAGGCGGGCCACCGTGTGCTTCTCCTGGTACTCCCCCATGTCGATGCGCACCATGGCTCGCTCGTCGTCGAACAGGAACTCGGCCAGGGCGCGGGCCAGCTCGGTCTTGCCCACACCCGTCGGTCCGAGGAACAGGAACGATCCGATCGGCTGGTTGGGATCGGAGAGACCGGCCCGGCTGCGCCGGATGGCGTTGGCGACGGCGGCCACCGCTTCGTCCTGACCGACGACACGCTCGTGCAACACCTCCTCGAGGCGGACGAGCTTGGCTACCTCGCCTTCGAGGAGGCGGGTGACGGGCACGCCGGTCCACTTGCTCACGACCTCGGCCACGTCCTCGGGCTCGACCTCTTCCTTCAGCATCTTCTGCACGGCCTGCAACTCGGCCAGGGCCGCGGTGGCCTCCTCGACCTTGCGTTCGAGTTCGGGGATCTGGCCGTAACGAATCTCGGCCGCCTTCTCGAGGTCGGCCTCGCGGTCAACGGCGCTGCGCCGCGCCTCGAGTTCCTCCTTGAGTTGGCGGATCTCGGCGATGGCGTTCTTTTCCGCCTGCCAGTGCGCCTTCATGGCATCGGACTGCTCGCGCAGGTTGGCCAGCTCTTCCTCGAGCCGGGCCAGTCGCTCGCGTGACACCTCGTCGGTTTCCTTGGCCAGCGCGACGCGCTCGATCTCGAGCTGGCGCATCCGGCGCTCGACGACGTCGATCTCGGTCGGCATCGAGTCGATCTCGATCCGCAGGCGCGACGCCGCCTCGTCGATGAGGTCGATGGCCTTGTCGGGCAGGAAGCGGCCGGTGAGGTAGCGGTCGGACAACACCGCCGCACCGACGAGCGCGGCGTCCTGGATACGGACGCCGTGGTGCACCTCGTAGCGCTCCTTGAGCCCACGCAGGATGGCGATGGTGTCCTCCACCGACGGCTGATCCACCATCACCGGCTGGAAGCGGCGCTCCAACGCCGCGTCCTTCTCGATGTGCTTGCGGTACTCATCGAGCGTGGTGGCGCCGACCATGCGGAGCTCGCCGCGCGCCAGCATCGGCTTGATCATGTTGCCGGCGTCCATCGAACCTTCGGCCGCGCCGGCGCCCACGATCGTGTGGAGCTCGTCAACGAACGTGATCACCTCGCCGGCCGAGTCGACGATCTCCTTGAGCACCGCCTTGAGGCGCTCCTCGAACTCGCCCCGGTACTTCGAGCCGGCCACCATGGCGCCGAGGTCGAGGGAGATCAGCCGCTTGTTCTTGAGCCCCTCGGGGATGTCGCCCTCGACGATGCGGCTGGCCAGGCCCTCGACAATGGCCGTCTTGCCGACGCCTGGCTCGCCGATGAGCACCGGGTTGTTCTTGGTGCGGCGCGACAGCACCTGGATGACGCGGCGGATCTCCTCGTCGCGGCCGATAACGGGATCGAGTTTGCCCAGGCGCGCCGCCTCGGTGAGATCGCGCCCGTACTTTTCCAGCGCTTGGTACGCGTCCTCGGGGTTCGGCGACGTGACGCGATGGCTACCTCGCACGTCCTTGAGTGCGGCGAGGAGCGCGTCACGATCGACGCCCAGGCGGTCGCCCATAGCCAGGGCCAGGTGCTCGATCGACACGTACTCGTCGCCGAGTTCCGCCCGCTCGTGGTCGCCACGCTCGATCGCGTCGCGGAGGTCACGGCTCAGCTGCGGGTCGGCGCCGCCGTAGGCACGGGGCAGCTTCTCGAGCTCGCCCTCGAGCTTGTTGCGGAGCGACAGCGGGGCCACCCCGAGCTTCTGGAGCACGGGCAGGAACGCGGTGCCCTCCTGCCCCGCCATCGTCAGCAGCAAGTGGGCGGGGATGACCTCGGGATGGCTCTTGGCTCGCGCCAAGTCGATGGCGCCCTGGAACGCCTCCTGCACCTTCTGTGTCCACTTGTTCGGATCCAGCGCCATGCCACTCCAAGGATGTAGAAAAGTTGATAGCTAGTTTATCAACTCTCGGACCTGGTCGGATGTTCCGCAGGCACGACGCTCTTCCGCAACCGGCGGAGCAGGGGTGCCTCGACCCACTCGTGGACGTACAGGGCCACCACACACACGCCCGCCGCGGTGGCCGCGCCGAATACGAGCAGCGCCGGGTACGACGCGGGCCCGATGCGCTTGTAGAGCTCGAAGGCGGCGGTGATGAGGCTGAAGTGCACGAGGTAAAGCGCGTACGACGCATCCCCGAGCCGAACGACGATTGACGGCGGCGAGCCCACGCCTCGCCGGTCGAGGGCGGCGGCGCCGAGCACCATCGCCGCAATCGGCAGGGCAAAGAGCGGCACCGGGTCGCCGTTGAACGGGCGGAACCCGCTGTCGATCCCGAGCTTCAAACACAAGCCCAGGGTCACCACCAGTCCGGCCCACATCAGGGCGCGGGGCGAGGGCAGGCTCCGCCGGGCAACCAGCCAGGCCACGCCGCAGCCGATGAGGAACTCGAGGTTGCGGTCGGACAGCAGCACGGTGAAGAGGGGTGTGACCGGCGGGTGCCACACGCCGGTCGCCCGCAACACGGCCACGCCGGCCGCCGAACCCAGCCATGCCGTCCAGGCGAGGATCGCCGGCCACCGGGGCCACCAGATGAGCAGGAGGAACATGGCGTAAAACACCAGCTCGTAGGTCAGCGTCCAGCCCACATTGACGATCGGGAAGATCGCCGGATCCTTCTGCGGGAACAAGACGATCGACTTGAGGATGACCGAGAGATCGCGCTTGGTGGCGTCGCCGTAGCCCGTGGCATAGACCGCCAGCCCGAGCGCGGTCGCGATCCAATACAGCGGGAAGATCCGCACGACCCGCTTCGACGCATACCGCCACGTCTCGCTCCGGTGGCCGATGTCGACCCGGTGGACCGAGAAGATGATGAACCCGCTCAGAACGAAGAACACGTCGATCCCGATGTTCCCGAAGTCGAGCGAATTCGAGGCGTAGGTCCGACCCAGCACAAAGTAGGAACGATTGGCGACGTGGTAGGCGACGACCATGCCGGCCGCCAGCGTGCGCAGCGCCTGGATCCGTAGGTACTTCGGCGGTGCGGCGGTCGCGGTCGGGCTAGCCGCCGGCTCGCTCACCTGAGACGCCGGGCGGGCCGGCGCGGCGTCAGCGGGAGACCGTACCGACCGCGGGACGGGCCCGGACCCACCCCGACGCGCAGCCGAACCACCGAACCGTGGTCCAGAAGAGCAGCAGGCGAGGGTGACGGAGCAGGCTCGAGAAGCTGGGCGGACGCTTCGGCAGCGATTGGCCGAACGGCTGGAACATCGGACCACCCTTGGCGATGATCTCGTAGCCCGCGGCGTGAACGAGGCGGCGGTGACCCGCCATGTTCGGCGTCCACCACCGTGAGAGGTCGTCGCCGTCCCATAGCTGGCCGAGCGGCACCTTACGCGACACCGCTGACAACAGGAGCGAGATCGCCTCGAACGAGAGCAACTCGCCGTCGGGCTTGAGCACGGTGCGGATCGCCTTGAGCGCTCGTCCGGGGTCGCCCAGGTGCAGCAACACGCTGCCGATGAACACGTAGTCGAACCGGCCCAGCGCCTCGGGGTTGATGTCGTACAGGTTCATGTCGACCCGCTTGACGTTCGAGAACCCGAGGGCTTCACGTACAAGCGCGAAGCGGGCCGCCGCGTCCCCCGTGCCCTTCTTGAGGTCGTCTTCGGCGTGGATCCCTTGCCAGTCCTTCTGGCTCGGGTCATCGAGGTCGAGGCTGACGACCTCGTCGGCGCCCCGGCGCGCCATCTCGAAGGCCCAGAAGCCGTCGGCCGACGCGGCGTCGAGGCAGCGCTTGCCCACAAGCGACCCCGGCATCGGGACCTTCTGGGACACCTCCCGCAGGTCGTAGAACCCCTTGGTCACCACCCCGTCCGGCAATTCGAACGTGTGGTACCAGGGGCTGAGCGTTTCAACCCGCGTCGCGATGTCGGTCACCCGTCTACAACGGCAAACGAGTACGCGTTCTCGCGTTGTGCGGCAAAGAGCAACAGCGAACGCACTCGCGACGACCGAGGTGCGCCAGCGTGGCGGGGGTTGGGGGTCCCCCGCCACAATGCGGCGGGTGGTCCCCGGAGGCCGAAGGCCGTAGGGGCCGGGGCCCGCCGCCATAGACACAGACGCGAAGGAGGGGTGGCCTTGCGGCCACCCCTCCTTCAGGTATCCAGTTTTTCGGCTGGTTAGGCCGTCACCTGGCCCTTCTTCCGGAGCAGTGCACCAAGAGCGATCAGCGCAACACCCAGCAGAGCCAGGACGTTGAGCGGAGCACCCGTACGGGGCAGAGCCTTGCCGGGAACACCCGGCTGACCCGGAACAGCTTCCTTGTTGAAGCAATCAGGAAGCGGAGGCAGCGGCGGGACAGGGCAGTCCAGAGGACCGTTGATTCCCTGGCAGATAGCCGTTGCCGCCATGTTGCCAATGGCCGTGGCATTACCGGTGACGGTGGTTGCCGAGCCAGTTGACGTGTTGTCAGCCGTGCCGTTGTTGAAGGCGAGGCCTCCACGACGACCCAGGCGCTGACGGTTGAGGGCCAGGTTGGCGGAGTCGTTGCCGGTGGTTACGTTCCCACCGGACGTCGCCGTCGCGTCGCCCGTGTTGATCAAGGTTGCATCCGGATCAAAGAACAGCGACCCGAACTGACCGAGCTCAACGTTGCCACCCTGCTTGATAGCCGTAGCGGTGCGGTTACCAACGGCGCACGAGCAACCAGTCTTGATGCTCGCTGAACCGTAGGAATTGTTGACCGCCCGACCGTCATTGGTGGACAGGTTGTTGACACGTGCCGTGCCCCTGCTGCCGAGGGTGCAGAAGTTCGCACCGATCAGCTGGCAATTAATGCCCAGGTTGCGGCTCGCGTTGCCGGTAGCAAGGTTGTTACCGGAGATCGCGTTCGCAATACCGCGATTGACAAGCGTTGCCGTCGGGTCGAAGAAGGCCATACCACCGAAGCCCTTGATGTTCAGGCCGAGGGTCTGGCTGATCGACGTCGTGGCGGTGTTACCCAATGCATGGGTGCTACCTGTGTCAATCGAAGCATCGCCGTTGCTGTTGTTCACAGCTTCGCCGAAGTTGGCATTGATAACGCGATTGCCGCGGCTGCCATTGCCGCCGGCGCGACCACGTCCACCGTTAAGAACACACGGACCGGACGAGATCACCTGGCAGTTGAACGCCAGGTTGGCAGAGCCATTACCGACTGCGAGGTTGTTGCCGCTAACCGCACGGGCCACACCACGGTTGCGAACGGTTGCGATGGGATCGTAGATAACGAAACCAGAGCCACCGATCGTGCTGTTGAGGGCCTGTGCGACAGATGTCGAGGATTCGCTCCCCGAGGCGGTGGAGTCACCAGTGACGACCTTGGCTGAACCATTGCTCGTGTTCGTGGCCGAACCGAAGTTCGAAGCCACGTTCGTCGAGCGACCTGAAGCACCGCGCCCGCCGCGACCGGAGCCGAAGCAAGGAGCGTTGAACAGCTCTTGGCAGTTGATCGTCAAGTTGGCGGAGCCATTGCCGATGGCGGCATTGCCACCAGAGCCGGCGAAGCCCACGCCACGGTTGAGGACCCCAGCGCGCGGATCGAAGATCACGAAGCCGGAGCCTCCGATATTCGAGTTCACGCCCTGAGCAATCGACGTCGCGGACTTGTTGCCGGACGCCGTGGAGTTGCCGGTCATGATGCTGGCTGAACCGTTCGAGGTGTTAGTCGCCTGTCCGAAGTTCGCCGGAACCGTGGTGCGTGCACCGCGACGACCGTTGCCAGCTGAGGCCCCACGACCGCGCCCAACACAGGGAGCGGACGAGATGACCTGGCAGTTGACAGGGAGGTTGCGTGAAGCGTTGCCCGTAGCGACATTGCCGCCCGAGACAGCGCGTGCGTCACCGCGATTGATCACGATGGCCACCGGCGTTGCGATGACGAAGCCCGTACCGCCGAAGCTGGCGGACGTCGTCTGAACGACGGTGTCGTTGCTCGTGTTGCCAGTCGCAGTGGAGTTACCGGTCTTGACGCCGGCCCATCCACCACTGTTGTTTGTCGCTGCACCGAAATTGGCAACGACGTTGTTGTTGCCACCACCGCCGGCACCGCCGCCGGTGGCACGAGCCGACCCATTGAAACACGCATTGGCGTTAATGAGTTGGCAGTTCACAGCGAGGTTGCGCGAGTTATTACCCGTGACACGGTTGTCACCGGAGATAGCTGCTGCGCGTCCCACGTTGTTGATAGTTGCCCTTTGGTTAGAAATCACGAAACCGCTTCCGGTCATCGCGATGTTCACTTGCTGGGTGATATTGGTAGACGAGTTGTTTCCGCTGGCGGTGCTGTTGCCGGTGATAACCGACGCAGAACCATCAGAGTTGTTGGAAACAGGAGCATCGTTGGTACGAATGCTCGGCGGACCGCGAGCGCCCAGGCGCTGGCCGTTAACTGCAAGGTTTGCGGAATTGTTCCCGATGCCGACGTTGCCGCCCGAACGTGCTACTGCAATTCCACGGTTGTTCACCGTGGCGTTCGAGTCGACGACGGCGATACCACCGAGGCTTCCGCCCACGCTGCCGTTCACGATTTGGGAAACCGAAGTCGACGATGTTGATCCAGTGGCCGTCGAATCACCCGTATCAATGAGTGAGTTTCCGCCCGACGCGTTAGCCGTCGCAGCAGAATTGTTGTTGATGGCCCCCGGTCGACGACCAAGGTCCTGACCGTTGACGGCGAGGTTGCGGGAGTTGTTGCCAATTCCCGTGTTATCGCCGCTGATCGCAGTGGCTCGGCCGACATTGTCGACGTTCGCGTCCTGCGTCACGATCAGAATCCCGCCCAACGATCCCGTGGCGTTCGCATTGATGTTCTGATTCAACGACGTTGACGAACTGTTGCCCGTCGCGGTCGCGTCACCAGTCGTCGTTGACGAAGTGCCGCTGGAATTGTTGGTAGCCGTGCCCTGGTTGGTATTCACACCGGAACCGCCCGGGCTGTTCTGCCCGTTGACTGCGAGGTTCTTGCTGCCGTTGCCGACAGTCGTGTTGTCCCCGCTGATAGCAGTGGCCGTGCCCTTGTTGCGGACAGTGCCTTCCTGCTCGACGATGGTGATCGTGCCACCAGTGCCAGACACGGTTGTCGGGCTTGCGCTCGACGTGTTGCCCGTGGCAGTGGCGTTACCGGTACCAGTACCGGCTGAACCATTGCTGGAGCTTCCCGTGTTACCTGAGGTGCTCGATTGCGCGTAGGCCTTCCCCGTGTTGAGGAAGAGCAATGCCATCATCGCAACCGCTGCAAGCAGCAGTCCGTATGCGACATTCCTACGCGTATTCATCCGAAATTCGCTCGTTACCATTTCACCTCCTTTCCATGTGCTTGTAGGTATGTGTATGTGCGCCCCCAAGGACGCGGCGAACCACGCCCAGAAGGACCCCCGATGCTTAGCACAGGAGGGGGGTCCCGAGCTACGACTTCTCACGCTCCGCGCGAACCCTCGACCAGCGCTGACCTGCGACTTCGCGCGAACCCTCAACACCTTGTCGAATGTTCTGATCACCCCCGGTAGGCGGTGGGGCTGGGGACCCCACCGCATCGCGGCGGGTGGTCCCGGCGTCGCCCTCGTTCGCCGGTTGCTCGACAAACAGCTGGGGTTGCCAGCTGTTTGTGCGACTCGAAGCGGACGAGGGCGGCGGGAGCGCAGCGGAGGGCCGGGGCCCGCCGCCAGAGACTCAGCGCTTGCGGTCGAAGATCACCACGGACTTGGAGACCGGGACGAGGTCGCGGCGGTACTTGCGGTGGGTCTGCTCGACCGCGTCGCGGGCCGCGGTGCGGGCGGCGGCCACCTCGGCGGTGAGGCGTTCGACCTCGGCCTCGAGGGCGAGCACGCGCTTGACGCCTTCGAGGTTGAGCCCGGCGGTCGTGAGGTCCTGGATCCGGCGCAACTGCGCGATGTCGCCTTCGCTGTAGCGACGGCTCCCGCCTTCGGTGCGCGCCGGATCCAGCAGGCCCTTGCGCTCGTAGATGCGCAGTGTCTGCGGATGGACGCCGGCGATCTCGGCCGCCACCGAGATCACGTACACAGCTCGTTTGCTGTCAGCCATCGGTCACCTCACTCAACACCTAGAAAGCGCCGAGGCGAGGGATTGCCGGCGCCCGCCTCGGCCAGCGCCTCGACCGCGGCCTTCTCCCGCTCGTTGAGCGTCTCGGGCACCGCGACCTCGACGGTGACGAGGAGGTCGCCCGGGTTGCCCGGGACGGGCACGCCCTTCCCCTTGACCCGGAATGTCTTGCCGTTCTTGGTGCCCGGCGGGATGCGAACCGTGACGGGGGCGTCGAGGGTAGGCACCTTGACCGTGGCGCCGAGCGTGGCCTCGGCGAACGTCAACGGGATGTTGAGGGTTAGGTCGTTGCCCCGGCGACCGAACAACAGGTGCTCGCCGACGTGGACCAGCACGTACAGGTCGCCCGAGGGGCCGCCGTTGGCGCCGGCGCTCCCCTTGCCCTTGACGCGGATGCGCTGGCGATCGTTGACGCCGGGCGCGATACGGACTTTGACCTGGCGGCTGCGGCGCTCGACCCCCGAGCCGTGGCACGTCGGGCACGGCGTCTCGATCTTCATGCCGCTGCCCCCGCACTCGCGGCACGGCGAGCTGAAGGAGAAGAAGCCTTGGTTCTCGTCGGTGACGCCACGACCGTTGCAGTTGTTGCAGACGATCGGCGACGTCCCCGGCGCGGCGCCGGTACCCGAGCAGGTGTTGCAGACGGCGTCGCCGGTGAGGTTGACCGACGTCGTCAGCCCGCGGACCGCGTCCTCGAACGCGAGGTGGAGTTCGGTTTCGAGGTCGTGGCCGCGTTGCGGCCCGCCGCCGGCCGGACCGCGGCGACCGCCTCCACCGCGGACGCGACTGAAGAGGCCACCGAACAGGTCACCGAGGTCGTCGACGTTGAAGTTCGTCGTGAAGCCCGGGCCGCCGCCGCCGAACGCCTGGCCGATGGGGCCGAGGCGCCGGACCTCGTCGTACTCCTTGCGCTTGGCCGGGTCGCCGACCACGTCGAAGGCAGCCGAGACCTCCTTGAACTTGTTCTCGTCGCCGCCCGAGTCCGGGTGGTGCTGCTTGGACAGCTTCCGGTAGGCGGTCTTGATCTCCTTCTCGGTGGACGAGTCGGAGACGCCGAGGACCTTGTAGTAGTCCTTCTCGTACCACTCCCGCTGCGCCGTCAATGGCGTTACCCGCCCTTGACTTTGACCATCGCCGGCCGCAGGAGCCGGCCCCGCCAGCGGTAACCGGCCCGCATGACGTCGATGACCTCCGGCTCGCCGTCGCCCTCCTCATGGAGCACGGCGTCGTGCTCGGCCGGGTCGAACGGGTTGCCGACGGGATCGAGTCGCTCGAGGCCTTCCTTGCGAAGCGCCTCAGCCAACGCGGTGCCGACCTGGTCGTCGGCCCCGTGGGCCTGGGCGAGATCGGCGATGTCGAGCACCGGCAGCAAGTCGCGCACCAGCGTCTCCGCGGCCCGCTCTGTCAATTCCGTCTGCTGCTTCATCGTCCGCTTCCGAAAGTTCTCGAACTCCGCCTGCAATCGCCGCAAGTCATCCAGATAGTCCTGCCGCTCCGCTTCGGCGGGCGCCTCCGGCGACGTGTCGGTGTCAGGTTGCGGATTCTGTACACCTGGCACCGACACATCGGCTTCGGGGACCTCGGCGACGGCGTCGTCGATCGGGAAGTCGCTCATTAGGCGGTGGACTCGTCGTCCACGATCTCGGCGTCGACGACGTCGTCGTCGTTCGCAGCCGATTCGCCGCCACCGCCCTCGCTGGCTTGCTGCTCCTTGGCCGCCTGCTCGTAGAGCAGTTGGCTCACCGACTGCAACGCAGTCGACAGGCGCTCGGTCGCCGACTTGATCGCATCGATGTCGGTCCCGTTGAGGGCTTCGCGCAGCTCGCCGAGGCTGATCTCGACCTTCTCCTTGTCGGCGCCCATCTTGTCGCCCTGCTCCCGCACCAGTTTTTCGGTCTGGTACACGAGCGAGTCGGCGTTGTTGCGCACCTCGGCCTCTTCCTTGCGCCGGCGGTCCTCGTCGGCGTGGGCCTCGGCGTCGCGCACCATGCGCTCGATGTCGTCCTTGTTCAGCGACGACTGGCCGGTGATCGTCATCGACTGTTCCTTGCCGGTGGCCCGGTCCTTGGCGGCCACGTGCACGATGCCGTTGGCGTCGATGTCGAAGGTGACCTCGATCTGCGGCACGCCGCGCGGCGCGGGCGGCAGGTCGACGAGCTGGAACTTGCCCAGTGTCTTGTTGAAGCTGGCCATCTCGCGCTCGCCCTGGATGACGTGGATCTCGACCGACGGCTGCATGTCTTCGGCGGTGGTGAACACCTCGGTGCGCCGCGTCGGGATGGTCGTGTTGCGCTCGATCAGGCGGGTCATGATGCCGCCCTTGGTCTCGATGCCGAGGCTCAGCGGCGTGACGTCGAGGAGCAGGACGTCCTTCACGTCACCCTTGAGCACGCCGGCCTGGATGGCGGCGCCGACGGCGACGACCTCATCGGGGTTGACGCCCTTGTGGGCTTCCTTGCCGATGATCTGCTGCACGAGATCCTGGATCGCCGGCATGCGGGTGGATCCGCCGACGAGGATGACGTGGTCGATCTTCTCCTTGGTGAGGCCGGCGTCTTTGATGGCCATCTCGAAGGGGCCCTTGCAACGGTCGACGAGGTCCGCGGTCAGCTCCTGGAACTTGGCGCGGGTGAGCTTCATGTCGAGGTGCTTGGGACCCTCGTTGGTGGCGGTGATGAACGGCAGGTTGATCGTGGTCTCCTGCACCGCGGACAGCTCGATCTTGGCCTTCTCCGCCGCCTCCTTGAGGCGCTGGAGGGCCATGTTGTCCTTGGACAGGTCGACGCCTTCGGTGTTCTTGAACTCGGTGACCAGCCAGTTCATGACGCGGTCGTCCCAGTCGTCGCCGCCCAACTTGGTGTCGCCGTGCGTGGACTTGACCTCGAAGACGCCCTCGCCGATCTCGAGGATCGACACGTCGAAGGTGCCACCGCCCAGGTCGAACACGAGGATCGTCTGGTCGGCGCCCTCCTTGTCGAGGCCATACGCGAGCGCGGCGGCGGTGGGCTCGTTGATGATGCGCAGCACCTCGAGGCCGGCGATGGCGCCTGCCTCTTTAGTGGCGGTGCGCTGGGCGTCGTCGAAGTAGGCCGGGACCGTGATGACCGCTTGGGTAACGGTGTCGCCCAGGTAGCTCTCGGCGTCCCGCTTGAGCTTCTGGAGGATGCGGGCGCTGATCTCTTGGGCGTTGTACTTCTTGCCGTCGATCTCAATCGACCAGCTCGTGCCCATCTCACGCTTGACCGAGCGGATCGTACGGTCGGGGTTGGTGATCGCCTGACGCTTGGCGACCTCGCCGACGAGGACCTCGCCCGACTTCGAGAAGCCGACGACCGACGGCGTGGTGCGGGCGCCTTCGGCATTGGGGATAACAGTGGGCTCGCCCGCTTCGAACACGCTGACGACCGAGTTGGTGGTGCCGAGGTCGATACCGACGGCTTTGGGCATGTGACCTGCCTCCGTTGAGAGAACTAGTGAAGAAGGGCAAGTATAGCAAAGTTGAGTGCTTGATTATCAAGCCTTCGGGTCGTGCCGGAGGCACGCCTGTCGCAAGTAGGGTTTTGGGCGTGCGACTCGTCCTCCTCAGGCACGGTCAGAGCGTGTGGAACCAGGAGAACCGGTTCACGGGCTGGGAGGACGTCGACCTTTCGCCGCAGGGCGAGGACGAGGCGCGGGCCGCCGGGCGCTACCTCGCCGCCGCGGCGGTTTTACCCGACATCGTCCACACCTCGCTCCAACTCCGGGCGATCCGCACCGCCAATCTCGCCCTGGCGGCCGCCGGCCGTGCCTGGATCCCGGTCAAGCGCAGCTGGCGTCTCAACGAGCGGCACTACGGCGCGCTGCAAGGGCTCGATAAGTCCGAAACGCGGGAAAAGTACGGTGATGAGCAGTTCCTAGTGTGGCGCCGCAGCTACGACACGCCCCCGCCGGCCGTCGCCCTCGACGACCCGCGTCACCCGAGCCACGACCCCCGCTACGCCGAGCTCCCACCCGAGGTGCTGCCGGCCACCGAGTGCCTGGCCGACGTCGTCGCCCGGATGCTCCCCTACTGGGACGACGACATCGTCCCCGACCTGCGACGCGGCCTGGTGGTCCTCGTCGCCGCGCACGGCAACAGCCTGCGCGGCCTCAAGATGCGTCTCGACGGGATGACCACCGACGAGGTGGTGGCCCTCAACATCCCCACCGGCTTCCCGCTGGTGTACGACCTGGCCGACGACCTCTCAGTCGTTGGCTGTCGCTACCTGCCCGACGATGCGGCCGCGGCCGCGGCGGCCGCGGCCGTCGCCAGCCAGGGAACGAAGTAAGCCGCTACGTCTTGGCGCCCTCGGCCAAGCCGCCGGTGCGGATCGAATAGACGGCGGCGACATCGCTCACCGCAACGAGACCGTCGCCCAGCGCGCCGGTGCGGGCGCCGGTGATGATGGCCTTGACGACGGCCTGGACCTCGTCGTCCTCGACGATCAACGCGATCTGAAGCTTGTGGGTGACGCTCAGCTCGTACGTCTGGCCCCGCCACTCGCCCACTTTCTCCGGCGACTGGCCGTGACCACGCACGTCGGCGATCGTGAAGCCGCCGAAGCCCTCCTCTTCGAGGATCTGCGACACGTTGTCGAACCGGTCCGGTCGGATGATGGCTTCAACCCTCTTCATCAGACTCCCACCTCCCTACGGAGCGTCTTCGCAGTGACCGGCTCATCATCGAGCTGAACGGGCTTGAACACCGGGCCCTGTGCCTCGAGGAAGTCGGGGTAGGCGAGGGCGCCCATCTCGGGAATGTCGAGGCCGGCGATCTCGGCTTCCTCCGTCGAGCGCATGCCGACGGTCCGCTTGAGGATGTTGAAGAACACGATCGTCATGATGCTGCAGAAGGCGATCAGCACGACGCAGTCGGCGATCTGCGCCGCGAGCTGTCCGGCGTCGCCGTAGAACAGCCCTTCGACGTTGCCGGCCACGCCGTTCAGCCCGCCGCCGTAGGTGCCGTCGGCAAACAGGCCGACGGCCAGCAGTCCCCAAAGGCCGTTGGCCCCGTGGACCGCGACGGCGCCGACCGGATCGTCGACCTT
>DASRJI010000134.1:0-27503 GCA_035649535.1 Acidimicrobiales bacterium
TCTTGGCGCCCGACCCGGCCGGGAGGATGGATCCGACCGCGCACGTCGGCAGCACGGGGACGACAGCGTTGGTCGTGACCTGCCCGGTGGCCGCGACGTTGCCCTCCCAACAGTTGCCGAGGCCCTGGTCGTCCCACCAGAAGTCGGTGCCGTTGGGCTGGGTGACGCCGGCGGGATGAAAGCCGAGACGGTTGCCGATGTAGCGGTTGTGGTTCGACGTGTCGAGCTGCCCCGACGCCGTCATGTCGCCGCGTATCGCGCCCGGGACCCAGAACAACATCGCGCCGTTGCGCCAGTTGTCGTAGATGCGGTTGTTGCGGATGAGGTTGTAGTTGCCGCCGGCGATGAGGATGCCGGTGCCGACCGGCACCTGGAACGACGGGCACACCATGCCCTTCTCGTAACCCACCGCGGCCGGTCGCCGCGAGCACGGCGGCGAA
Source organism: Acidimicrobiales bacterium (assembly GCA_035649535.1). Classification (GTDB taxonomy): domain Bacteria; phylum Actinomycetota; class Acidimicrobiia; order Acidimicrobiales; family JACDEA01; genus JACDEA01. The sequence continues at coordinate 441 of DASRJI010000134.1, forward strand.
CTGCCCTGGACGTTGCCGTAGTAGTTGGTGTTGTTGCTGTAGATGTCGTTGTCCTCGAGCCACGCGTGGTCCTGCGGCATCCCGGGATGCCCGCCGACGAAGGAGTCGGTCACGTAGCCGGCGCCGTTGTCGTGCACGCGGTTGTCGTGGAAGTACACCGAGTTGCCGGCCGTGCCCGAGAAGCCAAGAGCGTTGTGATGGGTGTTACAGCCGGTGATCTCGACGCTCCACCGCGTGAGTGGCGGCGGCTGCGTACTGGCGGCATTCACGTCGGCCGCCGATCCCGGATAGATGCCGGAGTCGCCGTTGTGGTGCGTCTCGCAGTTCTTGATGAGGCCGTGGTCGCTGGTGAACGTGAGGATGCCGTACAGGTCGTTGTTGCGAGCCACGACGTTGTCGATCACGTAGCCATCGGTCTCGTGCACGTACACCGCGTTCTCTTTCGCCAGCTCGAACCCCATGTTCTTGAGGTAGATCCCGTCAGCCCGGTCGGCCTTGAGCACGTTGTGCTTGGCCCAGTCGCCGTCGGCGCGGAAACCGGCGGTGAAGAGCACGTCGGTCGGCGCCGCGCCGGTGCCTTCGATTTGCAGATCGCAGAGCTGGTTGTCACAAACGATGTCGGGATCGGTCACGCTGTCGCCGGCGATCGTCACCAGGTCGACGATCTCGCCGCAGCTCACAACCTGCTCGTAGGTGACGATCCCGCCCGCGTAGCTCTTGGTGCACGGCGCCGACAGCGACGGCTCTTCGCGGTAGTGCCCAGGTAGGACGTAGATGTTGGTCCGGCGAACGCGCACGGCGTCGACCGCGGCCTGCAGATGGGCGAACCCGCACCGCTTCAACAGCTGCTCGTTGCGTGCCCGCAGCGCAGGGTCGGCGATGCGGGCGACGAGTGACGCGGTGTCGGGCTTGCAGACGACGAGCACGTCGGCCGCCTGCGCGGCGGTGCGATACGTCGGCGTATGACCGTTGCCGGGCGGGAACTGCGACGCCCGCTCTTCGTGCGCGTGGGCGACGGTCGGGGTCAACGCCAGCATCAAGCCGGCGAGAAACAGCGCGGCGCGTCTCATCGGTTGGGTCTACCACCGCGGGCCCGGGCCTAGTCGGCGAAGACGTCGCGGCTCAGCTGGATGAAGAACGTGTGGTCGTGGCCCTTGTTCGGGTCAGTTGAGTTGTACTTCGTGATCTTGGCCCCATCGGGCACGTGCTCGTCGGCGTAAATCGCGCCGACAGGGCACACGTCGGGCTGGTAGCAGGCGGTGCACGACGTGCACTCGTCGAGGTTCACGTAGAGGATGCTGTCGCCGAAGATCGCGATCTGATCGGGATTGGGCGCGTGGGTGTTCTCGATTTCCCCGCTGCCGTGCTCCGCTTCGGAGAACAGCACGTTCTTCTGCGGGTCGAACTCATATATGCACTGCACGGGACATACGTCGACGCAGGCGCAGTCCTTGGTGTCGATGCACGCTTCGGTGATGATCGCGAGGCCAGGCACGCGCTGTGTATACCCGGCCCCTAGGCCAGCCGAACGCGGAGCTAGTTCGATGAGTTTTGACAGCTGCCTCCGTCTATAGGGCAAGACTCTCGGAGGAAGAGGAGCGGACCATGCGAATTGTGATCAGTGACTTCATCAGCCTCGACGGCGTAATCCAGGCCCCAGGCGGCGCCGAGGAGGACACCGACGGCGGCTTCCGGCACGGCGGCTGGTCGATGCGGTACTTCGACCCCGAAACGATGGGTCCGGTGCTGGGTGAGGTCATGGACAACACCGATGCACTGCTTTTCGGCCGTCGCACATGGCAAGTGATGGCCGCGGCGTGGCCGGGCCGGGCGGGCGACCCGTTTGCCGACCGCATGAACGAGATCCAGAAGTACGTGGTCTCGCGGTCGCTGACCGAGTCCGACATCAACTGGACGAACACCACGCTGTTGCCCTCCGATGACGCCATCAGCGCGGTGCGTGACCTCCGCGCCAAGGGTGGGCGCGACATCCAGGTCATGGGCAGCGCGTCGCTAGCCACGCAGCTGGTCGAGAACGACCTCGTCGACGAGTACCGGCTCATGATCGAGCCGATCGTCCTTGGCGGCGGCAAGAAACTCTTCCCCGACGACGGGCAGGCCTGCCCGCTCGAGCTGGTCGGCACCAAGACATCCAGCACCGGCGTCCACATCTGCACCTATCGGCCCGCCGGCTAATCCCAGCGGCCACGCTGGGCAGTACCCTGAGAGTTGCCCGAGTCGGCCGTTGAGCTTTGATCCAACAGGGATCGGCGACCCCCTCCTGTACTGAGGCGAGGAGCCGCCTTGTCCGATTCAGCGTTGTCCGGAGATCTTCCCGCGCTCGCGCGCTTCTTCGTCGGCGACGGCACCGTGCAGGAGACGCTGACGCGCGTCGCCAACCTGACGCTTGACGCCGTTCCGGCCGCGGAGCTGGTCGGGATCACCATGATCGTCGAGGGACGGCAACGGACCGCGGTGTTCACCGACGAAGAAGCGGTCGAGATCGACCGGGCGCAGTACGAGTCGGGCGAGGGTCCCTGCCTTTCGGCGTTCAAGGAGTCGCGGGTCACGCAGATCGAATCAACCGCTGAGCCCGGTGAGTGGGCGCACTTCCGCAACACGGCGGCGGCCCACGGCGTCCGCAGCACAATCTCGTTCCCGTTGCTCGTCGACCGGCGCGGCGTCGGCGCACTCAACCTCTACGCGCGGATAGAGCGAGCTTTCACGGCTGACGATCGGACGACCGGCGAGCGGTTCGCGGCCCAGGCCGCCATCGTCCTGGCCAACTCGCTCGCGTACTGGGACGCGCACGAGCTGAGTGTCGGGCTGGCCGAAGCGATGAAGAACCGGGCGATGATCGAGCAGGCCAAGGGGATCTTGATGGGCGCGGAGGGCGTGTCGCCCGACGCCGCGTTCGACATGCTCGTCCACGCGTCGCAGCGCGAAAACCTCAAGCTCCGCGAAGTCGCCCGCCGCCTCGTGGAGAACGCGCAGGCGCGCGGACACAAGTCGTCCTCAGGAAGCGGTGACGCGAAGGTCGACGGTGTAGATCGCGGTGCGGCCGAGCTGTCCGAGTAGCCACGGACGGTCGGGGCCGTCGAGCGGCGACGTGTAGTTGTAGATCGTGACGTCGCCAGCGGCATTCGTCACGAGGCCCGGGAAGCACGTGTCGCCCTGGCCGGGCAGGTCGGCGACGTGCAACAGCTCGGACGTCGTCACATCGATGTGCCACAGCGCGCTTCGTTTGCGCGTCACCCAATAGGCAAGGTGATACAGCGTCGTCCGCAACACGGGCGACGGTCTCCTCCACCCGAGGTCGTAGCGGCCACCGAAGGCGACTTGCCGGCGGGCCACGACGAACACGTCGTCGCCGACCCGAAACACGAGCGGCGAGTCGAGCTTGTTGGGATAGCGCCGTGTCACCCAGTCGTCGGGCCGGCCGCCCGGCGAATGGATGACGTCGGTGCCCCACCCTTCGGGACCTTCGAGGCGGGTGACGCCCACCCACCCGCCGTGCGGCGCCTCGACGAGGTCGGTCTCGGTGCCGCCCACGTGCGACGTGGGTTGATCGGCGTCGAGGGGGCGCCAGGACCAGCCGTCGTCTGTGGTCCACACCTCGACCCGCGTCGGCTCGGGTGATCCCGAGTACGTCGTGTCGGCGCCCTTGTAGACGCACATCGTCGGCACACCGTGGAGGTAGCGCGGCCGCCACTCGACGACGCCGGGTTCCGAAATCGGCCGGGGTGACGACCACCCGCTGGCGTCACGTTTGATCGCGTGCACGCGGTCCGGCTCGAACCGGTACCACACGCGGCCCAGCGTGAAGAAGTAGAGGAACAGCTCGCCGGCGACCTCGAGGAAGCGTGGCTCCCGTACGTCGCGGCCCAGCGCGATCGTGGTCTCGTAGCGCCACGACGCGCCGTTGTCCGCGCTCGACACGACGTGCAAGCGCGCGTCGCGGTGGGCGAAGTGATGCGGCGCGGTGCGCCACGCGAGGTAGCGGCGCCCGTCGTGTTCGATGACGTCGAGGTTGTTGTTGGACCGGTCGGCGGTGGCGGGGCCCACTTCAGCGGGACCCGGAACGACCGGACGCGGCGCGCTCATCCACACGGTCGGCGTCGCGCCCGTAATCACTGGACGGTGATCGTAAGGGCTGTGCCATCGTTGGCCCCATGGCATCGAGCGACGGTCCTCTCGAAGAGCTGACAATCGGCCACGTCCGCTTGCTGCGGCTCAACCGGCCCGACCGCAAGAACGCGTTGACGGCCGAGATGGGTTGGGGACTCGTGAACGCGATGGGGCGGGCCCACGCCGACGACGACATACGGGTTGTCGCGGTGACCGGCAGCGGCGACGCGTTCTGCTCCGGCCTCGATCTGGGCCCCAACGACGGGGTCGAGGTCGACACCGGGCTCTCGCCGCAACAGCGACTGCTGGACGACCAGGGTTGGGTCGGGCGGTTCCTCACCGCCCTCCGCCTCGACACCGACAAGCCGGTGGTCGCCGGGATCAACGGGGTGGCCGTCGGCGCCGGCCTGTCGCTCGCCATGTGCGCCGACATCCGGATCGCCAGCGACACGGCGCGGCTGCATCCCGGGTATCTGCGCGCCGGCACGTCCCCCGACGGCGGGCTCACCTGGACACTGCCGACCCTGGTGGGCCACGAGAACGCCATGCGGTTCCTTCTCGAGTCGCGCTTCGTCGGCGCCGACGAAGCGCTCGCCCGCGGCCTGGTCGGCGAGGTCGTACCGGCCGACGCGCTGGCCGACCGATTGACCGGCTACTGCACCGAGATCGCGGCACAGGCGCCCCTCGGCGTCCGTCAGACCAAGCGCCTCGTGTCGCGCGCGCTTCTGACCGCGTCGCTCGAAACGCGCGCGCGGGAAGAGATCGCGCTCGCGTTGCGCGGCCTGCAGAGCGAGGACGGCCAGGAGGCGGTGCGGGCGATCATGGAGAAGCGCGCCCCCAACTTCGAGGGCCGATGAGCAATGCCGACGCGCTCGCCGAGACCGTCGACTTCCTGACGCTGGCCCCGGCCGGCGACGGCTGGGTAGGCCGGACACCGGCGTGGTTCGGCAACGTCCTGTTCGGCGGGTTCGTGCTCGCCCAAGCGATCGCCGCCGCGACCCGCGCCGCGCCGGAGGGCGCGCGGCTGCACTCGCTGCACGCCTACTTCCTTCGGCCCGTCCGTGGCGGTAGCACCGTCGAATACCGCAACTCGGTCGTGCGGGCCGGTCGGACATTCGCGAGCCACGAGTTACGCGCCGAGCAGGACGGGAAGCCGGTAGTGACGATGACGTCGTCCTTCACGACCGACACCGACGGCTACGACTTCGACCTCGGCGGCCTGGCGCCCGATGTCCCGCCGCCCGATCCATCGGCGACCGAACCCGGCCCCGGTCCATGGGAGGCCTGCTGGGTCGGGCCAACCGAACCGCGAGCAGACGGCAGCCGCGAGTCCACGCACCGGATGTGGTTCCGGGTGCCGACGCGCCTGCCCGACGATCCACACCTGCACACCGCGCTGCTCGGGTTCGCGACCGACTGGACCGGGATCGGCGGCCGACCGCTGCATCTCGAAGGCGACACGCAAGGCATGGTGAGCCTCGATCACGCCGCCTGGTTCCACCGGCCGGCGCGGGCCGACGACTGGCTGTTCTACGACGTGCAGTCCCTCGTCAACGCCGGCGGTCGCGGCCTCTTGAGGGGTGTCATGCGCGACCAGGCCGGGCGCGTCGTCGCGTCAGCCGCCCAGGAGATGCTGCTGCGGCCGGTCTGATCCTCAGCGGTCGACCGGCGCCGCGCTGGCGTAGGGATCGAACAGCTCGGTGCCGCACCCGTTGCAGGTGCCGTCGGTCGCCGGCGTCACGCCGTCGCATTGCTGGCAGAAGATCACGCGCTGTCGCGGCGTGGTGATCTCCCAGAGCGCCGCGAAGTGGCTGTATTGCCAGCGACCGCGGTACAGCTCGCGCATCGCGGCCTGATGGGCGTCGCGCCCGAAGAAGGCGTGGGCGTCGGCGACCGTGCGCCAGAACGCGATGAGCGTGTAGTGCGGCCCGTCGGTGAAGTTGAGGCGGCGGATGAAGCCCGGGGCGTCCGCCAGTTCCTCCATCAACCCCGCCGCCGTCATCCAGAACTCAGTGGCCCGGTCCTCGTCGACGAACGTCGCTTGCAGTACGAGGATGGCGCCGGCCGCTTCGGGGCCGAGATGGTGCTCGGGGCCATCCTGGGTCGCCAGCACCGTCGGGCTGACCCGCACTCCTTCGATGGCGGTCATCCGCGCGATCGCCGCCATCGGCGGTGGCTGGGTCAGCAGCTCGACCATCGGTCCCTCCCTAAGTTCCTCCGACTTTCTGTCGGATGAATACCAGAACTGTAGGATGAACCCGTGGCCAAGGTCAAGGGCGACACCCGCAAGTACTCCTCCAGCGTGCGGGACGAGCAGGCCGCCCGTACCCGGTCGCGGATCCTCGATGCCGCGTCAGAGCTGTTCCTCGACCGCGGCTACGCCCGAACCACGATGAAGGACATCGCCGAGCGCGCCGACGTGGCCCGCGACACCGTGCACGCCGTCTTCGGCACCAAGGCGCGAGTGCTGACCGCACTCATCGACCTCCGCCTGGTCCCGGACGACTCGGTCGCCAACGTCATGCAGCGCGCCGACGCGCAGGCGATCAAGGACGAGGTCGACCCTCGCACGCAGATCGAGCTGTTCGCCACGTTCATCGCCGGTCTGTCGACGCAGATCCGGCCGGTGTTCGAGATCCTGCGCACGGCGTCGGCCGTCGAGCCCGAGATGGCCAGCGTCTTCGAAGAGATGGACCGCTTCCGCATGAACAACATGCAGACCTACGCGAAGTGGATCGCGGCGCGCGCACCGCTGCGCGTGAGCACGAAGCGAGCGGGCGAGATCATCTGGGCGCTCGCCAGTCCCGATGTCGCCCGGATGCTGTGCGACGAACTCGGTTGGACCCAGGCGCAGCACGCCCAGTGGCTCGCCGACACGCTCGTCCGGACCCTCCTGCCCGAGACGCCTCCGCAGTAAGGCGCAGCTCCGCGCCATCTATTCTGGGGCGCCATGGGGAAGAGGCTGGGGTCGGGGTTGGTTGTCGCCTGCGCGGTGCTCGTCGGAGCGCTGTGCGTGCCGAGCGCGCAGGCCGGTCTGGTGCTACTGCCGCAGAAAACGGTGGTCTACGCCGCACTCGGTGACTCGTATACGTCGGGTCCGCTCGTGCTGCCGCACGACCAGAGCCGGGTGCCCCAGGACTGTGGCCAGTCGTACTTCAACTACCCACACGTCGCCGCCCAGGAGATGCACGTGGCCCAGCTGCGCGATGTGAGTTGTGGCAGCGCGACGATCGACGACTTCGCCGGACCGCAAGACGGGCTCCCATTGGGCGGAACCAACGCGCCGCAGTACGGCGTGTTGGACGCCAGCGTCAACGTGGTGTCGGTCGGCATCGGGGGCAACGACGTCAACTTCACCGGGCTCGCGCTCGACTGCGTGCAGTTCGCCGGGCCGGCCACTGCACCGCGTTGCACGCCGACGGCCGACGCAGGGCCGAACGACCCGGTGACGAAGAAGATCGCCGCGATGGGCGTCGAGTTCGGCGTGGCCCTCGACGAGATTCACCACCGGGCGCCGAACGCGATCGTGCTCGTGGTGAGCTACCCGACCGCGCTGCCCGACAACGGTGTGGGCTGCTACCCGTACTTGCCGATCGAGAACGCGGACATGCCCTACCTCGTGGCGAAGTTCAAGGAGATGAACGCCGAGCTGGCTCGTCAGGCGTCACTCCACAACGCAAGGTATGTGGACATCTACACGCCGAGCATTGGCCACGACGCGTGCCAGCCGCCGGGCATCGCGTGGGTCAACGGCGCGGTGCTCGTCCCGCCGTCATTTCCTGCTCACCCGAACCAGCTTGGGCTGATGCACTCGGGGCACACGGTCGCGGCCGCCATGCGCGCCGCCCTGTCCAGCTAGCGGATTCTGGGGCGTTTGAGCGCGGCGCGCGCCCGCTCCACGGGCTCCCTCGATGCGCAACCGGTTAGGTGGTCGTTGACCAGGCCCATCGCCTGCATGAACGCGTAGGCGGTGGTGGGCCCGACGAATGACCAGCCGCGCTTGCGCAGGTCCTTGCTCATCGCCGTCGCTTCGGGCGACGTCGTCATCTCCCGGAGGGTCGCCCAGTCGAGACGGTCGGGGCGCGTAGTGGGGTCGGGTTCGTAGCTCCACGCGTAGGCGGCGAGGGAGCCGAACTCGTCAACCAAGTCGTGATACCGGCCCGCGTTGTTGATGGTCGCCTCGATCTTTCCGCGGTGGCGCACGATGCCGGAGTCGGCCAGGAGCCGCTCGACCTTGCGCTCGTTGAACCGGGCGACCTTCGCCGGGTCGAATCCGGCGAATGCCGCCCGGAAGTTCTCGCGCTTGCGGAGGATCGTGAGCCAGCTCAACCCGGACTGGAACCCCTCGAGGCTGAGCTTCTCGAATAGCCGCGAGTCGTCGGTGACGGGCCTGCCCCACTCGTCGTCGTGGTAGCCGACGTACAGCGGGTCGCTCATGCCCCACGCGCACCGCGCCACGCCGTCGTCGCCGAGCGTCAGTCCATCAGTCGTGCGGCGAACCTATCGGGCTCGGGAGTTGGCAGCGCGCTCGGCGAGAGTCGAACTCACAACCTTCTGATCCGTAGTCAGATGCTCTATCCATTGAGCTACGAGCGCTGGTGACCGATCGAGTGTAGTTGCGCTCGCGCTACTGATCGCCAGGTGGGGCATGGGCGTTCCCCGGATGGCGTGGGTCGTCCGAATCGACGAACGCCCGCTTGCCGGTGCCGGCAACCAGCTGCCAGTTCTTGCGGGTCTTGAGATCGTGGTGGTGCGCGCAAAGCAGGTCGAGCCAGTCGAGCATCGTGACCCTGGTGTCGGCCCAGTCGATGCGGTGGTCGCGCTGAAGCCGAGCTACCTGCGCGCAGCCCATCGCCGCGCACGTGGGATACAGCCACTCGAGCGCACTCTGCTGCTTAGCCGTGGGCGCCCGCCCGAGGTGGGCCACGCCCGTGAGCCGCGCGCCCTTGGTGATCACTGCGGCCACGAAGCCGCCGGCCGCCAGGGCATCGCCGATCGTCGAGGCGGCCACGGGACCGAAGCCCACCAGCTCCATCACCTCGCCGTCGGTCGGATAGCCCCGCAGCCACGCCGGCCAGTCGACCCGGAAGATGACCTTGGCCTTCGCGGGAGCGCCCGTCCCGTTCGACGAGCCGCTCGCGAGCTGCAACATGGCGTCGGCCGCATAGGCCTCGCGCCGCTCGCGGCGGCCGTCGCGGTACGCGGCGCGGAAGATGTCGTCGGTGAGCTCGTCGATACGGGCCATCACCTGGGCGACGACCTCGGGGTTGTCCCGCATGCGGAGGTTGCCCGCACCCTCGCCGTCGGTGAACGAACGCAGGTAGCGCTCGGCGTGGATCTTCCTGCGCCGCGCTTCGGGATCGGGATGGGCGGCCGCCTTGATGCGGGCCGCCTGCTCCCGCAGCTCGGGAAGCGACGCCCCGGCCGCAACCTGATCGAGCAACGTGGCCTCGGCTGACGGATCGGCCGCCGCCGCGTCGGAGATCACCGCCGTCTGCTGGGCCGACACGCGCCCGCGCAACACCGCGTCGTTGAGCGCCGGCTGGTCCGCCAGCCGCTGGGCCGATTCGATGGCGTCCTTGGCAGCGCCGATGGTGGTGCCGCTCTCCTTGGCCAACAGCTCGGCGGCCGAGCGGGCACCGAGACCGCGGTGCAACTCCGTCTCGGCGACGCGCGCCGAGCATTGCGCCTTCAGCGCGGCGGCGATGTTCTCGATACGCGCGGCAGCGCGAATGCCCAGCAACGCCTCAGTGCCGGTGAGCGCGGACGCGTCGAAGCCCTCGGCATATTCGCTTATCGCGTCCCTGATCTCCGCTAGCCGCACCGCCAAGCCTCTCGCCTCGCCTGAATCTCGAGAAGCGACGGACGGGCTGGATACCGTGGGAGCTTCGAAAACATCTCAACTTCGGTGACTAATGAACACTGTAACGAGGGGGTGTAACAGCCAACTACGACGAGTTCAGCGTCGTCGAAGCACCTCGTCGCGCAGCAGTCGCGCCCCGGCGCGGTCGACCATGTCTCGCTCGCCTGTTCGTGCCAGCGCGTGGGCGACCGTGAAGAGTTCGCGTCGCAGGCAGTCGGTGACCACGCGCTTGAGGCTGCGGCGAGGCAGGTCCGGCGCAATGTCGATGACGGTCCGCAAGGCGGTAGTGCAGGGGATCCCGTTCACGGTGGTGCGGTCCCTCTCAGGCAGCTCCACGTAGTGAATGAGGACGCGCTGGTCGTCGAGCCACGTAACCTCGCACGCACCTTCGGGGTGGTCATCGTCCGGGGGCACGATGATTTCGATTTCCGCCATGACAGTCCTTCGTCTTCCTCCGCTTCGCACTCATTTCGGCGGAAGCGGCGGACGGGCTGGACACCGTGGGAGCTTCGGTGGCGAGAGTACCAAGGGGGTGTAACACTCCGATCATGCGTGCGATGAGCAATGGGATCGAGCTGGAATACGACACGTTCGGGAGCGCCGAAGACCCCGCGCTGCTGTTGATCATGGGGCTGGGCGCGCAGCTGACGATGTGGGACGAGGCGTTCTGCAACCCGCTCGCCGACGAAGGCTTCTACGTCATCCGCTACGACAATCGCGACGTCGGGCTCTCGACGCGCACCGACGGCCCTGTTCCCGACGTCCTCGCCGCCATGGGTGGCGACGCATCGTCGGCGACCTACCGAGTAGAGGACATGGCCGACGATGGCGCCGGGTTGCTCGATGCCCTGGGGATCAACGCGGCCCACGTCGTCGGCGCGTCCATGGGCGGGATGATCGCCCAGGCCTTCGCGATCCGGCATCCCGACAAGACGCGCAGCCTCTGCTCGATCATGTCGACCACCGGCGACCGGACCGTCGGTCAACCCAACCCCGACGCCATGGGTCGACTTCTCGGATCGCCCCCGTCAACCCGAGAAGAGGCAATCGCCAATTCGCTCGCGACCGGCGAGGTCCTGTCGCCATTCCACTTTGACGCGACCAAGGCAGCCGAGCGGGCCGGCGCCGCGTTCGATCGCGCCTTCTATCCCACCGGTATGGCGCGCCAGCTCGTGGCCATTCTCGCGTCCGCCGATCGGACCGAGGCGCTCGGCAACGTCACCGCGCCGACACTGGTGATCCACGGCGCCGTGGATCCGCTGGTGACCATCAGTGGCGGCGAAGCAACCGCGAAAGCAGTCCCCGGCGCCGACCTGTTGATCCTCGACGAGATGGGCCACGACATCCCCGAGCCGCTCGTCCCCGGCATCGTCGCCGCCATCGCGGCCAACGCCCGCAAGGCGGGGTAGTAGGTAGCGTGACCGCGTGAGCGAGAACTCGGACAAGTACAAGCGCGCCGTATCCGGAATGGATGCGGTAGTCGACAAGATTGGGACTGACGGTTGGGCGGCGGCGTCACCGTGCGAAGGCTGGAGCGCCAAGCACGTGATCGGCCACGTGATCACCGGCTTCCACATGATCTCGTTCGGCGCGACGGGACAGGCGCCGAACTTCGAAGACCCGCTGGCCGCGGCCGGCGACGACCCGGCGGGCGCTTACGCCGCGGCACGTGACACCACGCTCAGTGCCCTCACCGACGAGTACCTCACGTCGACGGTGCCCGGTCCGATGGGCGACATGCAGGTCGATCAGATGCTCGGCATGTTCATGATCGGCGACTCATTGATCCACACGTGGGATCTGGCGCGGTCGGCGGGGATGGATGTCGCCCTCGACCCGCAGCTCGCCGAGGAGGTCTACAACAACCTCCAGCCGGTCGACGCCATGATCCGGTCCAACAACATCTTCGGTCCCAAGATCGAACCGCCGGCCGACGCCGACATACAGACGAAGCTGCTCTGCTTCGTCGGCCGCCAGCCCTAGTCACACCACATCTCCCCCGCGCGGGGGAGGTTCCTCCGGCGGCGGTCGTGCAGGTTTGTCAGCATGGAACGTGGGCTTCCAGCCGGACCGGACCTCGCCACGGAGCAGCCGTGGGACGAGTGGCTCATGACCGCCGCGACCCTGCCGGAAGGCACCGTCACGTTCCTACTCACCGATGTCGAGGCGTCGACCATCCAGTGGGAGGCCGACCCCAACGCCATGCATCAGGCGATCGCCCGCCACTATGAGCTGATCGAGGCGGCCGTCGCCGCCCACGGGGGCGTCCGCCCGATCGAGCAAGGCGAGGGCGACAGCGTGGTCGCCGCCTTCTCGCGGGCATCGGACGCAGTACGCGCCGCGCTCGAGGCGCAGCGGAGCCTGGCGTCCGAATCATGGGCGACGGCGTCGCCCCTGAAGGTGCGGACGGCGGTCCACACCGGCGAGGCCCGGCTACGCGACGGCAACAACTACGTCGGCGGCGCCATCATCCGCGCGGCGCGGCTACGCGCCATCGGCCACGGGGGGCAGGTCCTCGTGTCCGATGCCACGCGCAGTCTCGCCGTTGACGAGCTCGGCGATGAGATCGGCCTGCTCGACCTCGGCGTGCACCGGCTGAAGGACCTCTCCCGTCCTGAGCACGTGTGGCAGCTGACGCACGTTGACCTGCCAACCGAGTTCCCGCCGCTGCTCTCGCTCGACGCGGTGCTGAACAACCTCCCGCTCTCGTTGACGTCGTTCATCGGCCGCCTCGACGCGATCGACACCGTCGCCCGCCTTGCCCTCGACAACCGGTTGGTCACCCTCACCGGGTCCGGTGGCGCCGGTAAGACGCGACTGGCCCAGCAGGTAGCCGCCGAGCTCACCGCCGAGTTTCCCGACGGCGTGTGGTGGGTCGACCTGGTTCCCGTGACCGCACCCGAGTTGGTGCCCTCGGCGATCAGCCGCGCCGCACAGTTGCCCGAAGACCGGGCCGACCGGCTCGCCGGCGTCGTTCGCCGGCTCGCAGCCAAGCGGGCACTGCTGGTCTTGGACAACTGCGAACACGTGGTCGACGCCGCCGCCGAAATCGTCGCCGCGATCCTCCTCGGCTGCCCGGATGTCGCGGTCTTGACGACAAGCCGCGCCGCCCTCAACGTGCCGGGCGAGCTGAGCTGGCGACTGCCCCCGCTCGCCGAGAGCGACGCCGTCCGTCTTTTCGCCGACCGGGCGACCAAGGCACACGCGGGCTTCCGACCCACCGACGACAACCGCGACGCGGTCGCCGAGATCTGCGCCCGGCTCGACGGCGTGCCGCTCGCCATCGAGCTCGCCGCGGCACGAGCACGGGTCATGACGCCGGCGCAGATCCGCGACGGCCTCACCGACGTCCTGGGCCTCCTCGCCGGCGACGGCCGCGGGGTGTTGCCACGCCAGCAGACCATCAACGCATCGATTCAGTGGAGCTACTCGATGCTGTCCTCCGAGGAGCAGCACATGGTGCGGCGGCTGGCGGTGTTCGCCGGCCGCTTCACGCTGGCCGCCGCGGAGTCGGTAGTCGCCGACGATGCGGTGCCCGCTGCGTCGGTGCTCGGACTGCTCGGGTCGTTGGTCGACCAATCGCTCGTGCAGATGGACGAGCAAGAGGGTGTGGCCGTGTTCCGCCTCCTCGAGACCGTGCGCCAGTTCGCCCGGCGCGAGCTCGACGCAGCCGACGAGACCGCGACAATTGCGGCGCGACACGCGGCCTACTTCGCTGACCGCGGCCGCAGCTTGTGGCCCTTCTTCGATTCCAACATGAGCGAGTTGCTCGAGCAGGCCGACATCGAGTTCGAAGACTTGGCGGTGATGCTCGAGCACGTCGCTGAACACGCGTCGGCGGAGACGCACGCCGAAATTGCGATGGCGTGCCTTCCCGCGATGAGCGTCCGCCACATGGCCGAGGCCAGCGCGCTGGGTGAGCGGGTCGCCGGGCGCGTCGATGCGACGACTGTGTTGGGCGGGATGCTGCACCTCCAGCTCGCGGTGGTCGACCCTGACGCGATGGCGGTCCACATTCCCCAAGCACTCGCCGCGGGCGAGGCGACCGGCGACCCTGCGCTTCGTGCGCAGGCCGACTGGTGGGCCAGCAGCGCCGCGGCGAGCGCGAATCCCACCGCCGACGCCCTGGTCGCCGTCGATGTCGCGCAGAAGGCGCTGCTCGCCATCGGCGAGACGCACTTCTCCCGCGCCTATTGGATGCCGGCCGCCATCGTGCGGCCCCTCGGTGACGACGTCGAGTTCCTGCGGCGGTGGACCCGCTCCACCGAAGAAACGGTGTGCAAGCGGTGCAGTTCGATGGTCTGGTCCGAGGGAGCGCTCTTCGCCCTTGCTCGCGGCGACCTCGACCGTGCGCAGTCATACCTCGACCGGGCCGAGGCCCTGGCCGTCGAGGTGCGCGACGCCGGCTTCATGGCCCACGTCCGGCTCACCGCGACCCGGGTCGCGATCTACGCGGGTAAGTCATGGCCCGCGGAGGAGATCGAAGCCGAACTGCGCGAGGGGCTGACGATCGGTCACCCGCAGATGATCGGATACATGTCCGAGGCGCGCGCCGCCGGCCTCCTCGCGAGCGGGCCGTCACCCGAAGCCGACGAGGACCTCCAGCGGTGTATCGCTACGGTCGATGCGCCATTCGGCAAGCGGCTCGAGGCGCGCCTGGCCCGAGCCGCGTTGCAACACGCGCTCGGAAACGTCGACGTGGCCCGCAGCATCACCCACGACCTGCGAGACCACACGGGGATATGGGCGACCGGCCCGCGGCTGCACGCCCAGATCGATCTTCGCGATGCCGCGCTCGAACTCGACGCCGAGAAGGTCGGCGCGGCCGAGGATCTCGCACAGCGCGCCCTGTCCGAGGCGATGGTCGGCCCGCACACACCGCTTGTCGTCGATGCGCTCGAACTCCTCGCGTCGATCGCCATCAGGCGCGACAGTCACGTCGAGGGGGCACGCCTGTACGGCGCGGCCGCGCGCTTACGCGACGCGTGCGGGTTCAAAGCGACCTACGAGCCCGAGCGCAGTCGACTCGCGCACGACCTCAACACTGCGCGCGAGGTCGCCGGCGACGCCGAGGTCGACACGGCGATCGACGAAGGACGCGCGCTGTCACTCGACGAGGCCGTCGCCTATGCGCGCCGCGCCCGTGGCGAGCGCAAGCGACCGTCGTACGGATGGGACGGCCTGACCCCGACCGAGCGCCAAGTCGCCGACCTCGCGATCAAGGGCCACAGCAACGCCGAGATCGCCGACCGGCTGTTCATCGGCCGTGAAACCGTGAAGACCCACTTGTCGAGTGTCTACGCCAAGGTCGGTGTGGCCAACCGAACGCAACTCGTCGCCGACGCCACCCGGCGCGGCATCACCTAACCAACCCAGAAACGGAGAAATGACATGAGCACGAACACCCTTGACCCAACGCGCCTTGAGGCCTTCGCCGGCCGCATGGGCGGTCTCATCAACGACGGCTTCCTCGCGGTGGCGCTCAGCGTCTGTCATCAGACCGGCCTGTTCGACACGATGGCCGAGCTGGCGCCGTCGACGAGCGAGGAGATCGCCGAGGCCGCCGGTCTTCAGGAGCGGTATGTCCGCGAGGTCCTCGGCGCGCTGACCACCGGTGGGATCGTCGACTACGACCCGGCGGCCCGCACGTACGCACTGCCCGCCGAACACGCGGCATTCGTGACCCGCGCGGCCGGCGTCAACAACTTCGCGGCGGTGACGCAGCTCATCACCCTGTGCGCCGGCGTCGAGCAAGACGTCGTGCGGTGCTTCCGTGAGGGCGGCGGCGTGCCGTATTCCAGCTATCCCAACTTCCAGCGGGTGCTCGCCGAGTCGACCAAGGACACGGTGGACGCGACCCTGATCGACGGCGTTCTGCCGCTCGTCGATGGCCTGCGCGAGCGCCTCGAACAGGGCATCGCCGTCGCCGACGTCGGCTGCGGCTCGGGCTACGCCATCAACGTGCTCGGCCGCGCGTTCCCGAACAGTTCGTTCGTCGGCTACGACCTCTCCGAGGAAGCGACGGCCGCCGGGCGGGAGCTCGCCGCGGAGTGGGGCCTCACCAACGTGCGCTTCGAGGTCTGCGACGTCAGCGAGCTGGCCCAGCCTGAGGCCTTCGACCTCATCACGACCTTCGACGCCGTGCATGACCAAGTGGACCCGGCCCGGGTGCTCGGCAACATCAGCGCCGCGCTCCGACCGGGCGGCGCGTATGTGTGCATCGACATCGCGGCGTCGAGCAACCTCGAGGAAAACCTCGAGCATCCGCTCGGGCCCGGGCTGTACACGATCTCGACGATGCACTGCATGACGGTGTCGTTGGCCCACGGCGGCGCTGGTCTCGGAACGTGCTGGGGTGAGCAGATCGCCCGCTCCATGCTCGGCGAGGCCGGCTTCACCAACATCGTCACCCACCACGTCGAGGGCGACATCTTCAACGTGTATTACATCTGCACGAAGAAGTAACCGCTGCCGCCTCACGAAAGTGACGCCGTCGGCGTTGTACAACCAGTGAGCCGGATCATGCGCAACCAACCACAGCTGCCGCTCGACATCGATGACGGCCGGCCCGCGAGAGGCGAGCCGGCCGTTGTCGCGCCCGGCGCGTTCTGGGTGCGCGGCTGGCTCGACCTGGCAGGGCAGGTGACGCTGGTCGACGCGTGCCGCGAATGGTTCCGCCCGCCCGCGGGCTTACGGCGACCCCGCATGCCCAACGGCGGACGGTTCAGCACGCGGGCCGTTTGCCTCGGGTGGCACTGGTATCCCTACCGCTACACGCGTACGTGCGACGACGGTGACGGCGCGCCCGTGAAGCCGTTCCCTGAGCTGCTCCACCGGCTGGCGGCCGACGCCTGCGCGGCCGCGGGGTATGAGCCCGGCGGGCACGACGCCGCGATCGTCAACCTTTACGAGGACGGCGCCGCGCTCGGGCTGCACCAGGACAGCGCCGAAGGCGACGCCGTCGCCGCCGGCTCACCAGTGGTGACGGTCAGCCTGGGCGACACGTGCGTGTTCCGGTTCGGCAACGGCCTCACGCGCGGCCGGCCGTACCAGGACGTCACCCTTGAAAGCGGTGACCTGTTCGTGTTCGGCGGGCCGTCGCGACTCGCGTACCACGGCGTGCCGAAGGTCTTCCCCGGGACCGCGCCGGCCGAGCTTGGGCTCGACGGTCGTATCTCGGTAACGCTCCGCGATTCAGGTCAGGACTAGATCTCGCTACGGGCGTCGCGCCCACAGCAGGATGCGCTTGAACGCATAGAAGAAGGGCGACCGATCCCCGAGCCGATCGACCAGCCGATCTCGGTAGCGCGTCACGAACTTGGCGTCGAGATCGGCGGGCAGTGCGCGGCGGAAACGCACCAGAGTGGTGCCCGACGTCCACTCGACGACTGCAGCGGTGTCGTCGAGGACGTGGCCGTACACCTGCATGCGCACGTGTTGCTCGACGTAGCCGAGGTCGTACAGGAGCTCCGCATACTGCGCGGGCGGCAGCACGCCGCGCACCGGGTCCGCCGGCGGGGCGCCACCCATCGCCGAGACGAACGGTTCCTCCGCCGCGACTTCGGCGGCCACGACGTGCGACGCGTGATCCGCGTTGTACGGCATCTGCACCGCGAGCTGGCCGCCGGGCCGCAGCGCCGCGGTTAGGCGGGCGAACAGCCGGGGGTGGTCGGGCACCCATTGCAACGCCGCGTTGGCGAACACGACGTCCCACGCGGCGGTGTCGCTGAACGCGCCGATGTCGCCGGGCGCGAACGACAGCCCGTCGCCCGCGAGTGGGAGGGCACGGGCCAGCATTTCCTCGGACGAGTCGATCCCGACGGTGCGCTTCGATCCCGCGTGCGCGTGGAGGTCGCGGGTTAGCTCACCGGTGCCGCAGCCGAGGTCGATGACGTCGCCGCCGCGTGCAGGCCGGACCAGGGCGAGGAGATCGTGAAACGGCTGGGCCCGCTCAGCAGCAAATCGCGCGTACTGATCGGGGTTCCAGCCGTCGACCTCGCTTGTCATACTTGTATCGTACTTGTATTGCCTCTGGCTATGCCAGCCCGAGCTCCGCGAGCGTGGCGGCGAAGGCGTCGAACAGCTCGAGTTGGTGCAGTTCCTCCCGCGATATCCAGCGCACGTCGGCCGTCTCCCAGTGGAGCACCGACGGCAGGTCGAACCGCTTCGTGACGTCGACGATGATCGTCCAGTACGACCAGCCACCGTGGTCGCTCTCGTGCACGTGGTCGACGGTGTAGTCGTCCAGCTCGATGCCGATCTCCTCGACGAACTCTCGGAGGGCGCCGTCGAGCGGCACCTCACCTTCATTGAGCGCGCCACCGGGAATGGCCCACGTGCCGCCCCGATGGGTGTACTCCGAACGGCGGGCCAGGAAGTACCAATGGTCGTCGCCATCGACGTGGCGAACGAGCACGCCCGCCGCGCCGAAGCGACCCCAGCGCGGCTGGCCGTCGCCGGCGATCACGAAGCCGTCGCCCGACCTCACCCCTTGGCGACCGCCTCGTAGATCTGGTCGAGCTTGGCCTTGAGGGCGGGCACCTCGCGGAGGAGCTGCAGCTCGCCCTCGAACTCGCTGAGCAGCCCACGCACTTCGGCCAGGACGGCGGTCGCCTGCCGGAGGGTGTCGCCCGCCTCGGTGAGCGTGACGCTCACGCTGCTCAGCGTTTCGTCGACGCGGGCGAGCGTGGGTTCGACGGTCTCGAGCGTCTTGTCGACGCGTTTCAAGACGTCGCCCAGCGGGTTCGGGAGGAGCCGTGCCATCACGAAGAGCATGGCACCGTGATTGGGACCCCACCTAGGGTGCGGTCGTGACGATCGTCGACAACAACCTCTTGCTCGACTCGCTCCGCCGCCGCATGCGCGCCATGCATTCGCTCTACGAGCAGGCCATCGACTCGATGGAGCTCGAGCACGTGAACCACTTCGAGCGCGAGGGCGTGCTCCCGATCGCCTTCTCGCTGTTCCACATCGTCAACATGATCGACACGTCGTTCATGGTGATGACCGGCACCCCGCCGATCTGGAACGAGGAGTGGCAGAGCCGCATCAACATGACCGTCGCCGACCACGGCAAGCACCGCACCGTCGAAGAGATGGTCCTGCAACGCATCGGGGACTACGACGAGTTCAAGGCGTACCTGCGCGAGGTGTTCGCCCGTACCGAGGCGTGGCTCGACGCACTGGACCCCGCTGAGCTCACCCGCGTCGTCATCACCCGCCCCTTCCCGCCGCAGATCGCGAGCACCTACAGCGCCCGCGTCGCCGGGCCCGACGGCATCACGCTGCTCGACGCGGCGGAGTGCTGGATCTACCAACACGGGCTGCGCCACATGGGCGAGATCGAACTGGCGCGCGGCCTCGTCGGCCTGGGCGGAATGACGTCCTGACGCTTACGGCAGGGTGATCCCGAGCGCGTTGAGCGAGTATTCGACGAGCTGAACCGTCTCGTCGATGATCACCTGCGGGTCCTTAGGTGTGACGACGCCGACGGTGAGGCCGAGGTCAACATTCGGCGGCTCGACGCCGGCCAGGGCGCCGAGGTTGTCGGCGTCGTTCACGGTGATGAGCGGCGTGCGCAACGCAGTGCGGTCGAGGATCACGTGCCGATACAGGAAGTCGCGGGCGAGGTCGGTGCCCATCGTCTGATGGCCCTGGGCGATGAAGGTGACGAACTCGCAATCGTTGCCGCGGAGGAGGGTCAGCACGCACGGCAGCGGCGCGGTTAGGTACGGCACCTGCTCGTCGTTGGTCCCGTGGTAGATCGCGATCGGCGGCGATCCGGCAACCGGCGCGTCGCCGAGCAACACCGGCGCGTAGGTGCCGGCGTGCGAGACCGCGGCGGCTACGTCGGACGGCTGGCCTGGGTTCCCGCTGGTGCCCGGGTCTTTGGGGTTGAACGCCACCATGAGGGAGGTGATGGCGCCCGCCGAGATCCCGCCGATGGCGATGCGGGTGGCGTCGATCCCTAGCGAGGCAGCGTTGGCGCGCGCCCATCGAATCGCGGCCTGGGCGTCGTGTTGCGCGTCCTGGACGGCGTCGATGAACGGCGGGAGGCTCGTCGGGTCACTGATCGCACCGAGCGCGGCGTTGCCCGGGAGTTCGGGTCGCAAGCGGTAGTTGATGGATATCCCGACCCAGCCCCGGCGGACGTAGTCGGGCAGCGGCCCGGCCGAGCTCTTGTCACCTACGCGGAAGTTGCCGCCGTGCACCCATATGTAGAGCGCGCGGTTCGTCGCCGTGTCGCCGCCGGGCTTGTACACGTCGAGCGTCAAGGTCTGGACCGCGCCGGTGGAATTCGGCGCCGCTCCGTAGGCGATGTCGGCGGTCTTCGCGTAGCCGGGGAACAGTTGGTCGACATACCGAACTGCGGCGCTCGCCGGCGCGGCCACACCCCCCGCACTCGCGACCAGCGCACCGGCGACGGCGACAACCATCCAGCGACGCATGCGACCTCCCCATCGGCCCAAGAACTTGGGACATTAACCCTGGTTAACGCCCTCGGCCACAAGGCCTCCGCCTCCGGCAGGGCGAATGATTGGCGGTGAGGAACGCGCGCTGGGGGGTCGTCGTGGCCGTCGTCGCGGTCCTCGCCCCGGTACTCGGCCCCGGCGCCGCGTCGGGCGCGGCAGCGACACGGGTTACCGACCTGGCGAGGTACGTCGATCCGATGGTGGGCACCTTCCCGGTCGGCTTCACCGTCCCGGGCGCGGCGGTGCCGTTCGGCATGGTGCAGAACTCGCCCGACACGACCGGCGAGTTCGCCTACACCGGCTACGCGTGGACGGACCCGGTGATCCGCGGGTTCAGCGTCGTGCACCTTGACGGGCCGGGCGTTCCGAAGGGCGGCGACCTTCCGTTCCTGCCGATGATCGGCTCGCCGGCGTCGGACGACCCGAACGGGTTCGGCTCCACGTTCGACCACGCCACCGAAAAGGCAAGCGCCGGGCGCTACCGCGTGGTGCTGCACAAGGGCGGCATCGCGGTCGACCTGACCGCGTCGACGCGGACGGCGATGCAGCGCTACACGTTCCCGCCGACGTCGCAGGCGACGGTCCTCGTCGACGCGACGCGCAGCGCCGAGGGCGTGCATGCGGCGACGTGGCGGCGGACGGGTCCGAGCGAGATCGAAGGTTCCGCACGCGGCCGCTACGCAGTGCATTTCGTCGCCCGCTTCGACCGGCCGATCACCGCGGTCGGGCCGAATTGGCTGCGGTTCGATGCGTCGATGGTGCGCACCGTCACGATGAAGATCGGCGTGTCGTTCGTCGACATCGCCGGAGCGCGCCGCAACCTGACCGCCGAGGCGCCCGGGTGGGACTTCGCCGGCATGGCGCGCGACGCGCGCGCGGCGTGGAACCGCGAGCTGGCGACGGTGCGCGTCGGCGGCGGGCGCGCCACCGACCTGCGGTCGCTGTACACGGCGCTGTACCACTCGTACCAGCACCCGAACGTCGAGATGGACGTCGACCGTCGCTACCTCGGGATGGACGGCAAGCCGCACGTCACGGCGGATCACGTGCACTACGCCAACTTCTCGTCGTGGGACACCTACAAGGCGCAGAACCAGTTGCTCGCGACGCTGCAACGCGACCGGTACCGCGACATGTTGTTGTCGCTCCTCGACGCGGCCCGCGAGCTCGGCAAGCTGCCGCGGTGGGGAGAGCACAATTTCGACGCCAGCCACATGAGCGGGGACCCCGCGATCCCGATGATCGCCGACGGCGTGTGCCGCGGTCTGTTCGCGGCCACCGACCCACGGTTGCGCGCGCTGTACACGGCGATGGTGAACCTGACCGGCAAGCGACCCGCCGAGTTGCGCGCGCTCGGCTACCTGCCGGTCGAGCGATTCGACAGCGGTGCGGGGACGACGCTGGAGTACGGCGTCGCTGACTTCGCGCTGGCGCTCGTCGCCGATCGCCTCGGCGATTCAGGTCAGCGAACGGTTTCGCTGGCCGGGAGCGCCCGTTGGAAGCGGTTGCTCGACGTCAACACGGGCTGGATCCGGCCCCGTCATGCCGACGGCTCCTGGCTGACACCGTTCCATCCAACCGATGAGAAGGGCTTCCAGGAAGGCAACGCGTGGCAGTACTCGTGGCTCGTCCCCCACGACAGCCGCGGGCTGATCGCCGCCATGGGCGGCGCTGACGTCGCGTTGCCGCGGCTCAACCTTTTCTTCGCGCTCCCAGCCGAGGTACAGAACCGCGTCACGCTGTTCGGGCTCGCCTACAAGAGCGACCAGTTCGCGCCGGGCAACGAGCACGACATGCAGGCGCCGTACTTCTACGCCGCCGCCGGCCGGCCGGCCGAGGTGGGCCGCGAGTTCGCCCGCATCCGTCCGCTGTTCCGCCCCACGCCCGACGGGTTACCCGGCAACGACGACCTCGGTTCGCTCTCCGCCTGGCACGTGTGGAACATGCTGGGCTTCGGTCCTTTCACACCGGGCGCGCCCCTCTTCGTTGTCGGCGCCCCCGCGTTCCGGGACGTCCGGCTCGGCGATGGCACGCAGATCACGGCGCGCGGCCACGGCGGCTACGTCACCGGTGCGTTGCTCGACGGCCAACCGCTCCGTCGTAGTTGGTTCGCGGCGCGCCCCGGCCAACACCTCGAGGTCGGGTTCGGCAACCACTCGGGCTGGCGCGCCGCGCCGCCGCCGTCGAGTTCGACGGACGCGCTCAGCACCTTCGGCTGTCGCTAGGGCGCCGCCACGCGGCGCCCGTTGTTCAACTGTCGACGCACGCATACCGCGGGACGAGCGGCGCGATCAATACGATCGACGCTGACAGCTCGCGCTGTCCGGCAAGGAGGGATGCCCGTGACTCGCCTCGCTCGTGTGGGTGCCGCAGCCGCCGTGTGCGCCACGACGCTGCTCGCATCGCTCGTGGTCTTCCCTGGCAAGGCAATCTCGCAGACGCCAGCCTGCACACGCGGCAGCTTCAAGGACTTCCACAACCAGGGCAACGGCGCGCCGCCGCCCGACTACAAGGGCCAAGTCTTCGACGTGAGCCAGGACTATCCGAACACGCTGCCGCCCGAGGAGTCGTACCCGTGGTTGGCGGTGCCCGTCAGCACCGACGGATCGCTCACGCCTGAGAACGCGGCGGCGTACACGCAGGCGCTCCGCGATTACGCCTACGCCGGCAACATCGACAACGACTGGGTCGTGCAGAAGAACCCGGTGCGCAAGTGGTACGACGCGCCGTGGATGGACGTCACCAAGGACGGCCGCGAGTTCGTACACGGTCTGACCCACGAGATCGACGCGCAAGCGTCGCAGCACACGCTCGGACCGCAGCAGAAGAACAATGCGCAAACGTGGGCGGTCGCCCACTTCAACGACCGCGGCGGCTGGGCCATCGGGCAGATGTGGTGCGATCCGCAGAACCCGGACCCCGACAAACTCAATCCCATCGCCGGGCACCCAAATGCAATGCCCAACGGCACGATGATCTTCAAGCTGCTCTACTCGACCGCGTCTGACGCCGACGCGCCCTTCCTCGCCGGCAGCTTCCCGTGGACGGCCGACATCTACGCCAAGACCGGCGACCCGGCCGAGGACCCGGCGCGCACCCTCACGCAAGTCCGCGTGCTTCAGATGGACGTTGCGGTTCGTGACGACCGGTTCCACACCGGCTGGGCGTTCGGCACCTTCACGTACAACACCGCGGCGCCCGGCAACGGTCCGTTCGACCGGATGGTCGCGGTCGGTCTTCAGTGGGGCAACGATCCGGGCCTGACCCCCGACATGATCCAGAAGGAAGGCCGTCCGCTCAAGGAGGCGTGGATCAATCCCTCGCCGCTGTCGAAGGATCTCCCGGCGCAGCACCTTGGCTGGGGGGGCCGCCTCGCCGGTCCGCTCGACAATCCGCAGTCGTCGTGCATGTCGTGCCACCAGACCGCCGGCTACCCGGTGGAACCGATCATCGCCGGGATCGCGACGAGCCCGGAATTCCCGTGGGCGCCGCCATCGATACCGCCGCTCGCGACACCGTCTGACCAAGTGAAGCTGAACTGGTTCCTGGACGTTCCCGCCGGCGTCCCATGGTCGGCCCGCCAGACGCACTCCCTCGACTATTCGCTCCAGCTGTCGATGGGGCTCAGCCGCTTCTACGCGGCGAAGTGCCAGGAGGAAGCGCTAGAGGAGAACTACTCGCCCCGCGGCGCGGAACAGGCGTCTGGCCGGGAGACGGCGATCGACAACTGTCCGAAGCTGGCCGCCAAGGTCGCGGCCAAATCGAACAAGAAGTCCGGTGGCAACGACGTCCCGATCTGGCTGGTCTCTGTGATCGCGGCGCTCGTGCTGATGGTGGGCGTGGTCGCCGGCCGGCGCCAACAGAGGAGGCTCTCGTCATGAAGGTGTACGTCGCCAGTCCGATGGGGTTCTTCGCAGCCGGGAGGAACTGGCTCCTCGACGTGGTTCATCCGGCCATCGTGGCCGCAGGGCATCAGATCCACGACCCGTGGGCGCTGCCGAAGGATCTCCAGGACAAGTTGGATAAGGCGCTCGCGATGCCGCTGTCCGCGGACAAGGTCGCCGCGCTGGCCGCGATCGACTTCGAGATGGGAAAACGGAACGCCGAGCTGATCGAGACGGCCGACGCGGTGTTCGCCATCCTCGACGGCACCGACGTCGATAGCGGCACTGCGTCGGAGGTCGGCTTCGCCGCGGGGATCGGACATCGCGCCGTCGGGCTGCGCACCGACTTTCGCTACAGCTGCGACAACTTGGGAACGACGGTCAACCTCCAGGTCGAGTACTTCATCCGCCGGCACGGTGGCACAGTCGAAACCGACCTCGACCAAGCGATCGCCGCACTCACCGCCTAGGCGGTCCCTCGCGCGCCAGGCGCATCACAAGCGCGGAGAGGGAGGGATTTGAACCCTCGGACCCCTTGTGAAGGTCAACGCATTAGCAGTGCGTCCGATTCGGCCGCTCTCGCACCTCTCCAGGTCCGGCGCGCCTCAGGCGCGACGGCGCTCGCCAGCATGGCATAGAGCGGAGGGAGCGGGATTCGAACCCGCGGAGCTTTCACTCATCCGCTTTCAAGGCGGACACCTTCGGCCTCTCGGTCATCCCTCCGTCGACCACGTTAACGGCGACGTGTCGGTGTCAAAGCAACGGAAACCGCAACCTGACACCGACACGTGGGTCTGGTCAGTTGGGGGAGACGAGGCCTCGGAGGGAGGAGATCCAGACGTCGGCGGCTTTCCAGGACTCGATGGCGTCGCGGCGGATCGCGGGGGCGTGCTCGCCGGCGGCGGGATAGGAGCCGAGGAACTTGACGCCGGCGAGCTGCGCGTGGAGGTCACGGAGACAATCGGCGACGACCTCGTCGGCGACGTGGCCCTCGAGGTCGATGATGAAGCAGTAGTCGCCCAGGCCCTGCTTGGTCGGGCGCGACTCGAGCTTGGTGAGGTTGATGTTGCGCGCCGTGAACTGCCCGAGGATCCCGTGCAGGCTGCCGGGCTGGTCGGTGTGCTGGAAGCACACGATGCTCGTCTTGTCGTGGCCGGTCGGCGCCGGAATCTGTTCCGGCGCGACGAGCACGAACCGCGTCGAGTTGTCGGGGTGATCCTCGATGTCGGCGGCCAGCACCTCGAGGCCGTAGAGCTTGGCCGCCAGTGCGGTGCCGACCGCGGCGGTGGCCTTGGGCTTCTGCTCGCCGACGACGCGTGCGGCCTCGGCCGTGGAGTTGGCGGCTTCGAGCTCGACGCTCGACATTTCGCGGGCAAAGAAGCCGCGGCACTGCGCGGTCGCGTGCGGGATCGAGACGACGCGCCGGACATCGGCCAGCTTCGTCCCCGGGGGCGCGAGCAGGTTCAGCTGGATCCGCGTCTCGACCTCGCGCTGGATCAGCAGGTCATGCTCGAACACGAGCGCGTCGAGCGTGAGGTTGACCGTCCCCTCGATCGCGTTCTCGATCGGCACGAAGCCGAACTCGACCTCGCCGGCCTGAGCGGCGCTGAGCACGTCGGGCATCGACCGCATCGGCACCAGCTCGGCCCGCGCCAGGTCGGCCTCGCCGAGCAACGCCTCCTCGGTGAAGGTCCCGGGCGGACCGAGGAAGGCGATGCGGACGTCGTGCTCGAGGGGCGCATCGGACATGGTGAAGGCAGGATAGTGACGAGCACATGGACGAACCCACGCTGCGCCAACTTCTTGCCGACGTGCAGAGCGGCGCCACGACCCCCGACGAGGCCGTCAGCCGCCTGCGGCGCCTGCCCTTCGCCGACCTCGGATTCGCGCGCGTCGACCACCACCGTCCGCTGCGCCAAGGCCTCCCCGAGGCGGTGTACGGACCGGGCAAGACGCCGGAGCAGTGCGCGGCGATCGTGACCGAGCTGCTGTCCGAGCCCGGCGGCGGGCCCGTGCTCCTCACCCGCGCCACCGACGAGCAGGCCGACGCGGCCATGGACGCCAACCCGCACGGGACGCGCACGGCGACCACCATCGTCTGGCGTGCCGCCGACCCGCGCCCCGTGCGCGTGCCGGTCATAACCGCTGGCACCGCCGACCTCCCCGTGGCCAACGAATGCCTGGCCACGCTCCACGCCCTCGGCATCCCCGCCCATCTCGTGGCCGACTGCGGGGTGGCCGGCGTGCACCGCCTGCTCGCGTCGGTCGACGAGCTGACCGACGCCGACGCAATTGTCGTCGTCGCCGGGATGGAGGGCGCGCTGCCGACGATGGTCGGCGGCATCGCCAGCGCACCGGTGATCGCGGTGCCGACCAGCGTCGGCTACGGGGCTGCCCTCGAAGGGGTCACCGCGCTGCTCGCCATGCTGTCGTCCTGCGCGGCGGGCATCACGGTCGTCGGCATCGACAACGGCTTCGGCGCCGCCTTCGCCGTCGCGCGACTACTCCGCTGATGGCGCGCCTCGGGCACGACGCATGACGACCGTCGCCTGGTTCCACTGCTTTGCCGGCATCGCGGGCGACATGGCGCTCGGCAGCCTCATCGACGCCGGCGCCGACCTCGTCGAGGTCCACGCCATGATCGAGCGGCTGCCGGTGCACAACTGGGCCCTCGAGGTCGAACCGGTATTGCGCGCCGGGCTGGCCGCCACCCACG
>DASRJI010000135.1:0-8696 GCA_035649535.1 Acidimicrobiales bacterium
GCGCGCCGTCGACATGCGCAGGGTGTGGGGCGCCGAGATCGCCATGGTGTTCCAGGACCCGATGACCTCGCTCAACCCGGTGATGCGCATCGGTGTCCAGGTCACCGAAGGGCTGCGCGTTCACCTCGACATGGACAAGGACCGGGCCACCGAAACCGCGATCGCCCTGCTGAAGAGCGTCGGGATTCCCGAGGCCGAGCGGCGCATGCACCAGTACCCGTTCGAGCTGTCCGGCGGCATGCGCCAACGGGTGACGATCGCCATCGCCATCGCGTGCGGGCCCAAGCTGCTGATTGCCGACGAACCGACGACCGCCCTCGACGTCACCGTCCAGGCCCAGATCCTCAACCTCCTCCAGGACAAGCAGCGCGAGCGCCACATGGCCATGATCCTCGTGACCCATGACCTCGGCGTCGTGGCCGGGCGTACCGACCACATCGCCGTGATGTACGCCGGCAAGATCGTCGAGACGGCGCCCACCGCGACGCTGTTCACCGAGATGCGCATGCCGTATACCGAGGCGCTCATCCGCTCCATTCCCAAGCCGGCGGCGCCGAGCCACACGCGCTTGCGGGCGATCGAAGGCCGCCCTCCGGACCTCGTTCGTCCGCCGGTCGGATGCAACTTCGCGCCGCGTTGCCCGTACGCACGCGACAAATGCCACGACCATGAGCCGCCGCTCGAAGGTGGCGAACACGCGTTTGCGTGCTGGTACCCGATATGAGCGCGCTGCTCGAGGTCACCGACCTCACCGTCGAATTCCCCACCGGGCCCGGCCGCAAGGTGCACGCCGTGTCGGGTGTCAGCTTTTCAGTCCACGAGGGCGAGACGCTCGGGCTGGTCGGCGAGTCGGGTTGCGGGAAGTCGACGACCGGCCGGGCGATCATGCAGCTGCCGCGCCCAACCAGCGGATCGGTCGTGTACGACGGCCAGGAATTGACGTCGCTGCGCGGCGACTCGTTACGGACCGTGCGCCGGCAACTCCAGATGATCTTCCAGGATCCAATCTCGTCGTTGAACCCGCGGCGGCGCGTGCACGACATCGTCGCCGAGCCGCTCGCGATCTGGAACGTCGGGACCAAGGACGCGAGGGACGACAAGGTGCGCGAGCTCCTCGACGCCGTCGGCCTCGACGCGGCGGCGGCGACCCGCCGTCCTCACGAGTTCTCTGGTGGCCAGTGTCAGCGCATCAGCATCGCCCGATCGCTCGCCCTCGATCCGAAGCTGCTCATCTGCGACGAGCCGGTGTCGGCGCTCGACGTCTCGGTGCAAGCCCAGATCCTCAACCTGCTCGAGGACATGAAGGTGCGGTACGGCCTCACGCTGATTTTCGTGTCGCACAACCTCGGCGTGGTGAAGAACATCAGCGACCGAGTCGCGGTGATGTACCTCGGCAAGCTGTGCGAGTTGGCGCCGGCCGACGATCTGTACGCCCGGCCTGCGCACCACTACACCTCGGCGCTCCTCGCCTCCATCCCCGTCGCCGATCCACGCGTGCGGCCGGGCGCGGCGCCCGACGCCGTCGCCGGCGACCCCCCGTCGCCGATCGATCCGCCGTCGGGCTGCCGGTTCCGCACGCGCTGCCCGCGCGCCGAAGCCCACTGCGCGGCCGCCGAGCCAGCCCTGCGCGAGATCGCGCCCGGGCACTACGTCGCCTGTCACTTCCCGATCGGAGAGAACGATGGCCGCTGACAAGTCGACGATCGAACACCTGGCCAGCGTCGAGTTGTTCCGGCGCTGCTCACCCAAGGACCTGGAGGCCCTGGCCGGCATCGTCGACGACCTCGCCGTGCCCGCCGGCACCGTGCTGTGTGACCAAGGTCGGGTGGCCGACGACTGCTACGTCGTGCGAGACGGCCAGGCCGACGTCAGCGTCGGCGGTCAGGTTGTGGCCACCGTCGGGCCGGGTGAGTCAATTGGTGAGATGGCCCTGCTCGACCACCTGCCCCGCTCGGCGACGGTCACGGCCCGCACGCCGATGCACCTCTACGTCATCGGTGCCGCCCGATTCAACGAGCTGCTCGACTCCGGCGCCATCGCCCGGGCGTTGCTGGAACAGCTCAGCCTGCGCGTCCGCGACCTCGAAGTGGGGCGCGGCCGGTTGGCCTCGTACTAACCCTCGTAGGCTCGCCGCGGTGATGACGCGGTGACCCTCGAGCTGTCGGGAACGTGGCGCGCCGCGGCGGCCGACGAGGGTCTGCGCCGGCGGTTCTCCGAGCCCGGCTACGCCGACGACGCGTGGAACGACATCGCAGTGCCGGGCCATTGGCGCTCGACGCCGGCGTTCGCCAATCACGACGGGCCGCTTCTGTACCGGCGGCGATTCGACGCCGCGGCACCGGCTGACGATCGGCGCTCGTGGCTCGTCTTCGACGGGCTCTTCTACCAAGGCGACGTGTGGCTCGACGGTGCCTACGTCGGCGACACCGAGGGCTACTTCGTCCCCCATGCCTTCGAAGTCACCGACGCGCTGCGCGCCCAGTCCGAGCACGTCCTGGCGGTCGAGACGACGTGTTCGCCGCCCGGCGACCGAACGGCGAAACGCAACATCACGGGGGTCTTCCAGCATTGGGACTGCCTCGATCCCGACTGGAATCCCGGCGGCATCTGGCGACCGGTCCGCGTCGAGGAAACCGGCGCTGTCCGCATCGACCGGCTCACCGTCCTCTGCGCCGAGGCCACATCCGAGCGGGCCGTGCTCGACATCCGTGCTCGGCTCGACGCGGCCGAAGCGGCGACCGTCACCGTGCGAACAACCGTCGGCGATACCACCGAGCACGAGGCCGAGCACCAACTCGCGGCGGGCACCAACGACGTTCGCTGGCGCGTCACCGTCGAGCGCCCCGCCTTGTGGTGGCCGCGCGCGCTCGGCCCCCAGCCGCTCCACGACGTCACCGTTGAGGTCGTCGGCAGCGATCGCCTCACGCGCCGCACCGGCATTCGCCAGGTGCGCATGAAGAAGTGGATCGTCACGATCAACGACGAACGCCTCTTCATCAAGGGCTCGAACAACGGCCCGACGCGCATGGCGTTGGCCGAAGCCACCGCGGCGGACTTCGCTCGCGACGTGGACCTGGCGCTCGACGCCGGTCTCGACCTCCTGCGCGTCCACGCCCACGTCAGCCGGCCCGAGCTCTACGACGCGGCGGACGAGCGCGGGTTGCTGCTGTGGCAGGACTTCCCGTTGCAGTGGGGCTACGCGCGCGGCATTCGCAAACAAGCGGCGCGCCAAGCCGCCGCCGCGGTGGACCTGCTGGGTCATCACCCCTCGATCGCGATTTGGTGCGGTCACAACGAACCGCTCGCGCTCGACGGCATGCCGTCGCCGGCCCGATTCTTCGCGCTGCAGGAACTGCCGACGTGGAACAAGACGGTGCTCGACGGCTCGGTGAAGCGGGCGCTGGAACGCAGCGACGGCACCCGCCCGGTCATCGCCCACTCCGGCGTGCTCCCCCACCCGGGTTCAGGCGGCACCGACACGCACATCTACTTCGGCTGGTACCACGGCGAGGAACGCGACTTCCCCGCGTTCTGCGCGGCGGTCCCGCGGCTGGCCCGGTTCGTGACCGAGTTCGGCGCACAGGCCGTCCCCGAGTCGGCCAAGTTCATGGAGCCCGAGCGGTGGCCCGATCTCGACTGGGAGCGTCTCGCCCACACGCACTGCCTGCAACGGCCGCAGTTCGATCGGTACGTTCCGCCGGCCGATTACGCCACCTTCGAGGCGTGGCGCGCCGCGACACAGGCCTACCAGGCGACGGTCATCAGGCACCACATCGAGACGCTGCGCCGGCTCAAGTACCGGCCGACCGGCGGGTTCTGCCAGTTCGCCTTCGCCGACGCCCACCCGGCGGTGACCTGGTCGGTGCTCGACGACGAACGCGTGCCCAAGGCGGGCTTCGAGGCCCTGGCCGCCGCGTGCGCGCCGGTGATTGTGGTCGCCGATCGCCCCGCCCCCACGTACGCGCCAGGTGACGCGCTGGCCCTCGACATCCACGTCGTCAGCGACCGTCGCCAACCGATCGTCGGCGGCGTGCTGACCGCCCGACTCAGCTGGTCAGGCGGCGACCACGAATGGCGGTGGGCGGGCGACGTGCCGGCCGACGACTGCGTGCGCGTCGCCACGCTCCAGGCCGTCGTGCCCGACGCGCCCGGGCCGCTCGCCGTCGACCTCGCGTTCGAGGCGCCCGACCTCAAGGTCGCCAACCGCTACGAAAGCGCCATACGTTGATCGGATGCTCGTCTCATACGAACTCGACGGCGGCGTGGCCGCGATCACGATGGACGATGGCAAGGCCAACGTGCTGTCACTGGCGATGCAGGGCGAACTCGACGGCGCGCTCACTCGCGCTGAGGACGACGGCGCCGTGGTCGTTTTGGCCGGCCGCGACGGCCGCTTCTCAGGCGGCTTCGACCTAGCCACACTCAACGCCGGCGGTCCGGACGCCTTCGCCATGTTGCGCGGCGGCTTCGAGTTGGCCGAGCGACTGCTGTCGTTCCCGCGGCCAGTGGTGATCGCCTGCACGGGTCACACGATCGCGATGGCGTCGTTCCTGCTGCTGTCGGGCGACTACCGAATCGGGGCCGACGGTGCGTTCAAGATCACGGCCAACGAGGTCGCCATCGGGCTCACGCTGCCGTGGGCGGCGATCGAGATCTGCCGCCACCGGCTGACGCCCGCCGCCTTCGACCGGGCGACGATCCTCGCCGAGGTGTTCTCGCCGGCGGCCGCGGTCGACGCCGGTTTCTTGGACCGGGTGGTGCCCGCGGCCGACCTGGCGGCCGCCGCCCGTGAGGCGGCCGCGCAGTTCGCCGCGCTCGACGCCGCCGCCCACGCGGCGACCAAGCTGCGCTCCCGAGAACGCGCCCTCACGGCGCTCCGGGCGGCCATCGACATGGAGTTCCCCAGCCCAACTGCTAGCTAGCGTTCACATCGTGCTAAGTAGTTGTTTGTGACAACGACGTTGGCGCCGCCGGGGGGCAGGGCGACACCTCTGCGCTCCACCGTGGGCCGCAAGCAGCTGATGGCGGTCACCGGCGTGCTGTGGTTCGCGTTCGTCTTCCTGCACATGGTCGGGATGATGAAGTTCTTCTTCGGTCCCGAGACGTTCGACCACTACTCGCACTGGCTGCGGACGCTGCTCACGCCGCTGTTCCCGCACGGTTGGTTCCTGTGGCTCCAGCGGACTGGGCTCACCGTCGCGTTGCTGCTCCACATCTTCGCGGCGACGTCGCTCACCCTCCAGAGCCGGCGGGCCCGTCCGGTTCGCTACGCCAAGACGTCCAACGTGCAGGCCACGTACGCGAGCCGCACGATGCGGTGGGGCGGGATCATCATCGTCCTGTTCATCGTGTACCACGTGATGGATCTGTCGATCGGCCCGGCCAACCCCGGCTTCGTGCGCGGCGAGGTGTTCCGCAACACGGTGGCCAGCCTCGAGCAGTGGCCGGTCGCCGCCGCGTACATCCTCTCGGTGGGCGCCGTCTGCATGCACCTGTACCACGGCGTGTGGAGCGCGCTGCAGACGGTCGGCGCCAACCGGCCCAAGTACGACCGGGCGTTCAAGCTCTTGTCGCGCGGCGTCGCGCTGCTGATCTTCGTCGGCTTCTCGTCGGTTCCGGTCGCGATCCTCGCCGGGTATCGCGGATGAGCGACACCGTGATCGAGACCGAGAACCCGTGGGTTGAGGCACCGGCCGCGAGCGGCCCGGCGCTGAGTGCGAACATCGACCCGGGCGGGAAACCGATCGAAGAGTGGTGGGACACGCACCGCTTCAACCTCAAGCTGGTCAATCCCGCCAACAAGCGCAAGCACACGGTGATCATGGTGGGGACCGGTCTGGCCGGCGGTGCCGCGGCGGCGTCGCTAGGCGAGCTCGGGTACCACGTGAAGGCGTTCTGCTACCAGGACAGCCCACGGCGCGCGCACAGCATCGCCGCGCAGGGTGGCATCAACGCGGCCAAGAACTACCGCAACGACGGCGACAGCGTGTTCCGGCTGTTCTACGACACGGTCAAGGGCGGCGACTTCCGCGCTCGCGAAGCCAACGTGTACCGCCTCGCCGAGCTGAGCGTCCGCATCATCGACCAGTGCGTCGCCCAAGGCGTCCCCTTCGCTCGCGAGTACGGCGGCCTGATCGACACCCGCAGTTTCGGTGGCGCCCAGCTCTCGCGAACGTTCTACGCCCGCGGCCAGACGGGCCAGCAACTGCTGCTCGGCGCGTATCAGGCGTTGGCCCGGCAGATCGACGCCGGGACCGTCGAGATGCACACGCGCCACGAGATGCTCGAGCTGATCGTCGTCGACGGCCGGGCGCGCGGCGTCGTCATCCGCGACATGGTCACCGGCGAGATCGAGTCCCACTTCGGCGACGCGGTCGTCCTCTGCACCGGCGGCTACGGCAACGTCTTCTTCCTCTCCACCAACGCCAAGGGCTGCAACGCCACCGCGATCTGGCGCGCGCACCGCAAGGGCGCGCTGTTCGCCAACCCGTGCTTCACCCAGATCCACCCCACGTGCATCCCTGTCGCCGGCGACCACCAGTCGAAGCTCACGCTGATGAGCGAGTCGCTGCGCAACGACGGCCGCATCTGGGTGCCGAAGCGCGCCGGCGACGCCCGGCCACCCGACCAGATCCCCGATGACGAGCGCGACTACTACCTCGAGCGCATGTACCCGGCGTTCGGCAACCTCGTCCCGCGCGACATTGCGTCACGCGCCGCCAAGCGGGTCTGCGAGGAAGGGCGCGGCGTGGGCCCGGGCGGGCTTGGCGTGTACCTCGATTTCTCCCAGACACCCGGCGGGCCGGCGGCGATCAACGCCAAGTACGGAAACCTCTTCGACATGTACGACCGCATCACCGGTGAGGATCCGTACAAGGTCCCGATGCGGATCTATCCCGCCGTCCACTACACGATGGGCGGCTTGTGGGTCGACTACAACCTGATGAGCAACATCCCGGGCCTCTTCGTCGCCGGTGAGGCGAACTTCTCGGATCACGGCGCCAACCGGCTCGGCGCCAGCGCCCTCATGCAAGGGCTGGCCGACGGCTACTTCATCCTGCCGACCACGCTGTCGAACTACATCGGCGCCAACAAGCTCGCACCGGTCGACCCCGCCGACCCCGCAGTGCGTGAAGCCGAGAGTGCGGTCGACCAGCGCGTCGACCGGCTGCTCGGTATCAACGGCAAGCGCACCGTCGACTCGTTCCACCGCGAGCTCGGTCAGGTCATGTGGGACTACTGCGGCATGAGCCGAAACGCGGAAGGGCTGCGCAAGGCCATTGGCCGCATCCCAGAGCTGCGCGCCGAGTTCTGGGACAACGTGAAGGTGCCCGGCGTGAAGGAAGACCTCAACCAGTCGCTCGAGAAGGCCGGCCGGGTCGGCGACTTCTTCGAGCTGGCCGAGCTGATGTGCATCGACGCGCTGCACCGCAACGAGAGTTGCGGCGGCCATTTCCGCGAGGAGTACCAGACGCCCGAGGGCGAAGCGCTGCGCGACGACGACAACTACGCCTACGTGGCGGCATGGGAGTACGGCAACGACCGGCCGCCGGTGCTCCACAAGGAGCCCCTCGAGTTCCAATACGTCCACCCAGCACAACGGGATTACAAATAGTGCACTTAACGCTCAAGGTTTGGCGCCAGCCGCAGGGCGCGGCGAAGGGTCGGTTCGAGGCGTATATCGCCGAGGACGTGAGCCCGGACATGTCGTTCCTCGAGATGCTCGACGTCGTGAACGACAAGCTCACGCTGGCGGGCCAAGATCCGATCGCGTTCGATCACGACTGCCGCGAGGGCATCTGCGGCACATGCGGCATCGTCATCAACGGCGTCGCCCACGGTCCCGAGCGGGCGACGACCGCGTGCCAGTTGCACATGCGCCACTTCAACGACGGCGACGAGATCCACATCGAACCGTGGCGCGCCGCCGCCTTCCCGGTCATCAAGGACCTGGTCGTCGACCGCGGCGCGTTCGATCGCATCATCGAGTCCGGTGGCTACGTCACCGCGCCGACCGGCGCCGCGCCGGAAGCGCACTCGCTCCTCGTCCCCAAAGAGGACGCCGACATCTCCTTCGAGGCCGCCGCGTGCAT
This sequence comes from Acidimicrobiales bacterium, assembly GCA_035649535.1. Taxonomy (GTDB): domain Bacteria; phylum Actinomycetota; class Acidimicrobiia; order Acidimicrobiales; family JACDEA01; genus JACDEA01. The sequence goes on from DASRJI010000135.1 coordinate 8,094, forward strand.
CGGGTGCGGCGCATGCGTGGCGGCCTGCCCGAATGCGTCGGCCATGCTCTTCACCGCCGCCAAGGTCACGCATCTCGCCCGGCTACCCCAAGGTCAGCCCGAGCGATCGGCCCGCGTGATGCAGATGGTCGCGACCCACGACGCGATGGGCTTCGGCAATTGCACCAACATCGGCGAATGCGCGGCGGTTTGTCCCAAAGAGATCAAGCTGGACACAATCGCGCAGCTCAACCGCGACCTGTTAAAGACCACTGTCAGCGGCGCGTAGGATTGCGGCCTTCTGGGGGCGAATAGCTACTCAGAAGACAACGGCGAACTACGGCGAAGCGGGGCACCCCGGGGATGGCTTTCTTTCGATCTATCGACGGCTGGGTGGCGCGCGCCGTTTCGCGGCGGACCCAGCAACGACTGGCACACGCATTGGTTCCGATCGCAGCGTCCATGACCGCGATGGGTTTCGTGGCCGTCGGTGCCCACATCGGCCGGGCCGACACGGCTCCGGTGATCAACGGCCAGTTGATGGCGAGTCGGTTGCACGGCGCCTCGCTCCTCCCGCCGGTCGCCAGCCAGCCCGTCGCTGAGACGGCGGCACCGGTCGACCTG
>DASRJI010000136.1:0-16782 GCA_035649535.1 Acidimicrobiales bacterium
CCGCCCTCGCAGTTCAGGCCGATGACGCCGTTCGGGTTGCAGCTGACGAGCGGGCCGCCAGGCCCACCGACGCCGCCAACCGCCGGGCCACCAGGGCCACCCGGGCCGCTGGGGCCGCTCGCACCGCCGGCACCGCCGGCCGCACCATTGCCACCATTACCAGCTGCCAGGGCGCTCGCCCCGGCGACTGCTGTGAGGCTCGCCGCTCCAACAACCGCGACAGCCCATTTCTTCATCTGCATCGTTCCTGTCATCCCTTTCTGGATCGGATCCGCCCCCCGATCCCCGGGGAGGCGGGGACAATGTACAACGAATCGGGCTGAACAACGGTGAACGGCCCCCGAAGGGGCCGTTCACACACACAACTCGTTGTCGGTGTGGCTTAGAAGGGGAAGCCCCCGCCACCGGTTGAACGGATGCGGGTGGTGTTGCCGCCGCGACCGCCGCCGCCGCCCGCGCCACCGCGGCCACCGTTGCCGGTCCGACCGGAGTCGCCGCCGCGACCGGACGTCGTGCGACCGGCGTCGCCGCCGCGGCCCGCGTTGGCGGCCTCGCAGTTACCACCGATCACGCCGTTCGGGTTGCAGCTGACCAGCGGGCCACCAGGCCCACCGATACCGCCGGTTGCGGAACCTGCGGGACCACCCGGGCCGCTCGGGCCGCTACCGCCACCCGCGCCGCCGGCGCCACCGTTGCCACCGTTGTTGGCCGCGAGCGCCGATGCGCCCGCCACCGCCGTGAGGCTCACCGCGCCGACCGCGGCGACCGCCCATTTCTTCATCTGCATGTGTCGTAGTTCCCTTTCGGAGTTGGTCCGCCTCTGATCCCTGGAGGCGGGGAAAATGTACAACGCGCGTGGCTCAGACGCGGCGAACGGCCCCCGAAGGGGCCGTTCGCTCACATCACGTTGTGCGTGGCTTAGAAGGGGAAGCCCCCGCCGCCGGTGCGACGGATGCGGGTGGTGTTGCCACCGCCGCCGCCGTTGCCGCCGCCGCCGCCACGGCCACCGTTGCCGGTGCGACCGCTGTCGCCACCGCGACCCGACACGGTGCTACCCGCACCGCCGCCGGCGCCGGCGTTGCCGGCTTCGCAGCTACCGCCGATGACACCGTTGGGGTTGCAGCTCACGAGCGGGCCACCAGGACCGCCGATGCCGCCAACCGCGGCACCGCCGGGCCCACCAGGACCGCTCGGACCGCTACCACCACCGGCGCCGCCAGCGCCGCCATTGCCACCGTTACCAGCTGCCAGGGCGGACGCCCCGGCCACGGCGGTAAGGCTGGTGGCGCCAACAACCGCCACAACCCATTTCTTCATGCGCATTTAGATAATCCCTTTCGGATCGGACCCGCCCCCCGATCCCCGGGAAGGCGCGCTCAATCTACGAAGCGGGGGTGCGCAAGTCAAACACCCTCCGTGCGTTTCAGGCACGGCTAGCGGCGAATTCGGACCCGGTTTCCGCCGCGCGCGCCGTTGCCGCCGCGACCACCGCGACCACCGTTTCCGGTCGCGCCCGTGTCGCCTCCCGCGCCGGCGAGCACGGAGCCGGCGTCGCCGCCGCGACCAGCGTTTGCGCCAGTGCAGTCACCGCCCACCACGCCGGCGGGATTGCAGCTGGTTGACGCACCGCCGGGCCCACCGATACCGGGACCCGCGATGCCGCCACCAGGCCCGCCCGGCCCACTGGGTGCGCTGGGCGCACCCGCGCCGCCCGGGCCGCCTTCGCCGCCGTTGACCACGCCGGACGCGGTGGCGCTGATGAGGACGGAAAGGGCAATGGCGCCGAGGAGCCCCGCGGTTAGTCGCACGAAACGCATGGACCGAACCTACGGGTCGCCTCGAACACCGTCAATGATTGTCCGCGGCCCGAACGCGACGAACGGCCCCCGAAGGGGCCGTTCGTTCACAGCTCTTGTTCGGTGTCGCTTAGAAGGGGAAGCCCCCGCCACCGGACGAGTTGCGACGGAAGGTGTCGCCGCCACGGCCGCCGCCGCCGCCAGCACCACCACGGCCACCGTTGCCGGTGCGACCGCTGTCGCCACCGCGACCGGACGTCGCGCTACCCGCATTGCCACCGCGACCAGCGTTGCCGCTCTCGCAGTTACCGACGATGACACCGTTCGGCTGGCAGCCCACGAGGGGACCACCCGGACCGCCGATACCACCGACTGCGGCACCAGCGGGCCCACCGGGACCGCTCGGACCGCTAGCGCCGCCGGCACCGCCGGCTGCACCGTTACCACCATTACCGGCGGCCAGCGCGGTTGCGCCTGCCATCGCGGTAAGGCTGGTGGCGCCTACAACTGCCACAACCCATTTCTTGGTACGCATGATGAACAATCCCTTTCGGATCGGATCCGCCCCCCGATCCCCGGGCAGGCGTGCCAAATCTACGGTCGAGCGCTGACAGTGTCAATCACTGCCTAGACGCGCCGAACGGCCCCGAAGGGCCGTCCGGTTTGTACAGAAAAGCGGGTTTCGGGTTTAGAAGGGGAAGCCGCCGCCGCCGCTACGACGGATGCGGGTGGTGTCGCCACCACGGCCCCCACCGCCGCCAGCGCCGCCACGGCCACCGTTGCCGGTGCGACCGCTGTCGCCGCCGCGACCGGAGGTCACCGAGCCAGCGTTGCCGCCTGCGCCAGCGTTGCCGCCTTCGCAGTTGCCCACAATGACGCCGCCGGCTGCCGGGTTGCAGCTCACGAGGGGCCCGCCAGGCCCACCGATGCCGCCAACGGCTGCACCACCAGCGCCACCAGCGCCGCTCGCACCGCTAGCACCACCGGCACCGCCGGGAGCACCGTTCCCGCCGTTGCCGGCGGCAAAAGCGGTCGCGCCTGCGACCGCCGTCAAACTCGTGGCGCCAATGACGGCCACGGCCAACTTCTTGATGCGCATGTCGATAAATCCCTTTCGAATCGGATCCCGCCTCCGTCTCGGAGGGCGTCGCGAACGTATCTAGGCACGATCCGCCTGTCAAACACCCTCCGTGGTCGCGGCGGGGCGGGGCGTGCGTGCGATCATCGCCCCGTGAGCGCCGCCTTCTTGCTCCGAGCGGTTCGACGCCGCTGGCGGATTGCTGGGATAGCGGTGCTCAGTGGATTGGTGGTGGCCGCGATCACTCACCCGTCGTGGGGCGCGCACGATTACGAGGCGGTCCACAAGCTGTACAGCCCGGCTGCCGGTCGTAGCGCGACGGCGAATGGACAGCCCGGGACACTCGTCGACCCGTTCTTGCTGAAGCCCGACGCCATAGCCGCGCTAGCCACGAGCCGCCAAACCGCGACTCGAGTTGCCGCGGATCTGGGGTACGACGGTGAGCCGCTCCGGATCATGCAGCGCGTACGCGCGACGGCCGACGCCAACGCGGGCACGATCGCGATCAGCTCGCGACGTCGAAATGACGCGCAGGGGGCCGTGGTCATTGCCGACACGGTGGCCAAAGAACTCATCACGCTCGTCGACGAGTCGCGCACCGCGGCGCGCGAGAAGGCGATCGACGAGGCGCGCAGCCAGGCGAACGGCATTCAGGACACCATCTCGAGCCTCACGGCGACGGACTCGGCGACGAAAGCGCGGCGCGACGAATTAACGCGTCAATACACCGCGTCGCTGGCCGAAGTTGATCGGCTGGTGCAGTCCGCCGACACCAGCGGCATCAGCACCATCCAGCCGGCGATCGCCGAGCGACTTCCGAGCCACGCGGTCGAAGCGCTGTCACCCCTCTTCGGATGGCTGCTGACATTGCTGCTGTTGCTCGGGCTGGGCGCGGGTCTTGCTGTCGCGGTCGACCTCACCGACGATCGACTGGCCGATCACCTGGCGGCCGAGGCGGCAACGGGCCTGCCGGTGCTGATGATCGTGCCGTCCGAGGACGATGACGGGATCGCGACGGCGACGGCCTACCGGAAGCTTGAACGCGCTGTTGCTGGGAGGCGTGGCCCGACGGTCGCGTCGGCCGCGCCGTCCTCATTCGTCGTTCCCAAGGTCAGTACCGGCGGTCGCGTCGTGCTGTTCACGTCTCCCGCCGCCGACGGCGACCGGGCGGCGACGGTGATCGGCTTCGCGCAAGCGGTAGCGGCGACCGGGCGCACCTCGCTCATCGTGGACTGCAGCGACGGCGACGACGATGAGCCCGGCGACCAGCGCGGCCTGGGCGACGTCGCCACCGCTGGCGTCGTGCTCCAATCCCTCTTGTCGCTGGTGCAGCCGACATCGATGCCGCGCGTCTCGCTCGTCCCCCGCGGCCAGCCGCACGCGGCGGTTGGCGAGTTCCTCGTCCATCACGATCACCTCGTGCGCTCGGCGACGACGCTGGCCGACGTCGTGATCCTGCACGGCCCCGCCCTCAACGCCGGCGGCGCCGCGGCGGGCCTAGCGCAACTCGCCGACGACACCGTGGTCGTGTGCCGCGCCGGCAGCACTCGAGTCGCCGACGCGCGCCAAGCCGCGGTCGCGCTCTACGACGCGGGCGCCAGCGCCGGGTTGGCCGTCGTCGGCGAGACGCCTTCGGCCGAGCCGATCTCACTGACGCCGGCCGACGTGATCGCGCGCGTGCGTGGCGACGAGAAGCTCAGAGGCCGGTTGGAGTGGGCGGGGGCGGCGGCCGCCATGCTCGTCCTCTACGTCTTCATGCGGGCGTTCGTGTTTCAGTCGTTCTCGATCCCGACACCGTCAATGGCGCCGTACCTCAATCCCGGCGACCGCGTGTTGGTGACGCCGCTCGGCTACCGGCTCCACAGCGTGCGTCGGGGCGACGTGATCGTGTTCAAGACCCCGGCCAAGGCGCGCGCCCTCGGAGGGAACCGTCTGATCAAGCGGGTCATCGCCCTGCCGGGCGAAACCGTCGAAAGCCGCGACGGGAAGCTGTACGTGAATGGGAAGCAGTTGGCGGAGAAGTACCTGCCGCCGGCGACGGTGACGGAGAACGTCGCCAAACAGACGATTCCCAAGGGTCGGTACTGGGTGATGGGCGACAACCGCGGCAACTCAGCCGATAGTCGGTTCTTCGGGACGATCCCGAGGGGATCGATCGTCGGCCGGGCCTTCTTCCACCTCTGGCCCACGCCGATCGGCCTGATGTAGGGGTTGTCCCTACGCGGCGCGGGGGACGAGGCCGACGACGTCGTGAATCGACACGAACTCGTCTTCGTCGCCTCGCACGAGCCACAGGCTGTGGCCGTTGAAGCTCATCAGGTCACCCTCGACGATGCTTCCGCCCGAGCAGGCCACCCGCACCCGCTTCCCCACAAGCTTCCGTGCATATGTCCGCTGGACTTCGAGCATCGGGGGCCTCCCTTGCCGTTAGTGCCCGATTTCTTCTATTCGTCATCATCGGCACTTGATGGGCTGAGGCCAATCGCCCATGCGGGGCATTTTGGGCGCGCTGTATGGACTAGTCACCAGACGCGCTTCTGGGCGGATTCGCGCACGCTGAGCGCACACGAATCCGCCCAGAACGAGCGGTTAGTGGGTTGCTAGGCCGGTCAGAAGCCGAAGGCGGCGGAGCACTGGCCGGTCCTGGCACCCGAGATCGTGTTGGGTACGGCGCCGGCGGTGACCTCGGGCGTCCCGTTGATCCAGTTGTTGCCCGAACACATCAGCGAGCCGTTGATCGTGTTGCCCTCGACGCGGATGATCTCGTTGATCACCGTGTTGCCGTTGATGATCGCCGAGCCGCCCGGGTTGCCGATGGTGTTGGCCTTGAGCTTGAGCCGGGCCACCGAGTTGTTGCTGAACGTCACACTGCCGGCGATGGTGTTCGGCGACTGGCAGTTGAGGTCCGGATCATTGAGGTTGCCGTAGACGGGCACCGGGTCATCGGCGTACGGGACCGTCGGCTCGCCGATGATCCACGAGCCACTCGTGAGGCTGTCGAGGGTGACGCTGCCACCGATGACGACGCCACACGCGAAGCCGCCGAAACCGCCGCCGGGGCCGGTCGCGCGCAGCGAGCCGTTGATGCGACTGCCGTTCTCGATGTTGAGCTGCTGGGATTGCGACGCGATAACCGAGCCGCCGACGGTGGTGCCGGTTCGGATGAACAGCTTTGCGTTCTGCCCGACGAAGACGCTGCCGCCGATGGCGTGCCCGTTGATATGACACACGCCGTTGGCCGGGACGGTGACATTCCCGCTGACCGGCCCGTTGACTTGCATACCGTTGGGCTCGTCACACACCGCGTTGGCCGCGCTGGCCATCGGTGCACTCGCCATCCAGAACAACGTCGAGGCCGCCAGCAGCACAGCCGGGGTTGCGATCCGCCTCATGGGAACCCTCCTGGGTCAGGTGGCGCGAACCTACCCACTCTGGGTGACGGGGAACCTCCGCTGCTCTACAGGAACGTCGGCGACGAGGACGACCCTGACGGCTCGCTGCACGTGACCGATCGCGCCTCTGCACTGTTGGGCGTGTTGAGCCCGCCGTTGGTCGGGCTGTTGCCGGTTGCGGTGACGAGGCCGCCAAACGTGTTGCCTTGGAACGCCTGGAGGTTGGAGTTGTACACGACCGTGCCAGCACCGGTCACCGTGTTGCCGTTGATGGTGAGGGCCGCCGAGTTGTAGCGAGCGCTGAATGGTCCGCACACCGTGTTGACGGCGCAGGACGCCGGGGCGCCGAACGTGACGCCGGCCGGGCTGGGGACCGAACTGATCGTGACCGGACCGGCGACGGTGTTTCCGCACAGCGAGAACACGTTGTCGTCGCCCGCGCGCGCACCGGTGATCGACATCCCACGGAGGAACGATCCGCTGACGTTCACGTCCTCGGCGTTCTGAGCGGTCAGCGTGCCTTGCACCACCGAGTTGACGAGGTTGAGCGTTGCGCTGGGCTGCACGGTGATGTTGCCGTTGATCGCGACGCCGCTCAGGGTGCACGTCGCCCCGCTCGGAACGACCACGCTCCCGGTGCCGGTGATCTCACCGCCGGTGCACGTCGCCGCCGATGCCGGTCCCGCTTGCGTAACCCACACCGCGGCCACGATCAGCACCAGCCCGAAAAACACACTCGGTCCACGCTTCACAATCGCCCTCCCCGTGTCGTTGTCGTCGGGCTGGCCGGATTTGAACCGGCGACCCCTGGTCCCCCAGACCAGTGCGCTAACCGAACTGCGCCACAGCCCGTGGTGTTCGACCGGCGATCGTATCGGTCCGGCGCTAACCCAAGCGGTGGGCGAGCCAGGCGACGCCTTGCACGAGGCGCCAGCCCAGGTATACGGCGGTCGCGCCCATGAGGAGCCGGAAGTGCCATGGCGCGCGAGGCGGTGCGCTGATCACCCGCCCACACGACGGGCACTCGCCGCCCTTGCCCATCGACGTCGGGGTGAAGAACCGCGAGCAGTCCTCGCACCACGGCATGGCGCTTAGCCCGCGAGGCGGGAGCGCGGGCCGGCGGCGGCCACCTTGCTCGGCACCGGGTGACCGATCAGCCCCGCCAGCGTCTCGCTGACAGCGAGGAGGCGCTCGAGGTCGACCCCCGTGCTCAACCCCATGTCATCGAGCAAGTGCACGAAGTCTTCGGTCGCCAGGTTGCCGCCGGCGCCCGCCGCGAACGGCGACCCGCCCAGGCCGCCGACCGACGTGTCGAAGTCGCGGATGCCGAGGTCGAGCGCGGCGTAGGCGTTGACCATCGCCGTCCCCCGCGTCTCGTGGAGGTGGAGCCCGATGCGCGGGCCAGTGACGGCGACGAGATCGCCGATGCGCCGAGGCGTGGCCATGCCGGTGGTGTCCGCGTACGTCAGGGCGCTGGCACCGGCGTGCGACAGCTGCGCCCCCAACCCGGCGACGTCCTTGGGCGTGATGTCGCCCTCGTACGGCGAGCCGAATGCGCACGACACCACCGCCTCGACCCACGGTTCCGGGCCGAGAAGATCGCGAATTGCAGCAACTTCGGCGACCGACTCGTCGATCGTCATGCGCACGTTCTTCTCGTTGTAGGCCGCCGACGCCGAGACGGTGACGGTGACGTGATCGATGCCGGCGGCCTGTGCGGCCTGCGCGCCGCGCACGTTCGGAACGAGCGCAAAGACGGTCACACCCTCGAGCGGGCCGACGGCGGCAAGGACCTCGGCCGCCCCGGCCATGGCCGGCACCGCCTTCTCGGACACGAAGGAGACGGCCTCGATCGTGCGCAACCCGGCGGCGGCCAGGCCCTGGATCAGGGCGACCCGGTCCTCGACCGGCACGGGAGCCTCCGCTTGCAGGCCGTCGCGCGGACCGACCTCGCGAATGCGAACTTCGACTGCTGTCATACGGGCGGGACGCCGTGGCGGCGGTCGCTGAAATGCCGGTCGGGGTTGCCCGCCAGCGCGAAGCGGTTGATGAGTTCGTCGCGCAACGCTTCGGGCTCGACGACCGCGTCGATCACCAACTCCGACGCCAGCCGCAGCAGGTCGACGTCGTCCTCGTACTCCGTGCGCTTCTCGGCGATGAACCGCTCGCGTTCGTCCGGGTCCTCGATGGCGGCGATGTGGTTGGCGTAGACGGCGTTGACCGCCGCCTCGGGCCCCATCACGGCGATCTTGGCCGAGGGCAGCGCCAGCGCGGCGGTCGGGAAGAACGCCGGCCCGCTCATGGCATAGAGGCCGGCGCCGTAGGCCTTGCGGACGATCACCGAGATCTTGGGAACCGTCGCTTCGGCCACCGCCGTCACCATCTTGGCGCCGTGGCGGATGATGCCCTGGCGTTCGACTTGGGTACCGACCATGAACCCGGGCACGTCGGCCAGAAACACCAACGGCACGTTGAACGCGTCACACAGCCAGATGAAGCGCGCCGCCTTGTCAGCCGAGTCGACGAACAGGACGCCGCCCTTGTGCATCGGATTGTTGGCGACGATCCCGACGCTGCGACCGTCGAGCCGGGCAAAGCCGACGACGAGTTCGCGGGCAAACAGCGGCTTGATCTCGAAGAAGGAGTCTTCGTCGACGAGGGCGTCGACGATCTTGTGCATGTCGTAGCCGGCCCGTTCGGACTCGGGGATCATCGTCGCGCTGAGGGTCGTCGGCGGCTTGCGAGGCGCGGCGGCGGGTGGCGCCTCGCGCCACGACTGCGGCAAGTAGGAGAGGTAACGCCGGGCGGCGGCGATCGCCTCCCCGTCATCGGCGACCAGGTTGTCGCCGCAGCCCGAGACGGTCGCGTGCATGCGCGCCCCGCCCATCTCTTCGAGCGTCGCCTTCTCGCCGATCACCATCTCGGCCATGCGCGGCGAACCGAGGTACATCGATGCGTTGGTCTCGTGCATGAACACGACGTCGCAGAAGCTCGGGATGTATGCCCCGCCGGCCGCGGACGGGCCGAGCAAGCAGCACACCTGCGGTACCTTCCCGGACAGGCGCACCTGGTTGTAGAAGATGCGGCCGGCGCCGCGGCGCCCGGGGAACAGCTCGACCTGATCGGTGATGCGCGCTCCCGCCGAGTCGACGAGCCACACGACCGGCATCTCGTGGCGCAACGCGGTTTCGGTGAGGCGAACGATCTTCTCGACTGTGCGCGCGCCCCACGAACCCGCCTTGACGGTCGGGTCGTTGGCCATCACGCACACCGGGCGGCCGTCGACCCGTCCCATACCGGTGACGACGCCGTCGGCCGGCAGGTCGTCGGCCGACGCGTTGGCGAGCAAGGCGTCCTCGACGAACGTGCCTTCGTCGAACAACAGGCGAAGCCGTTCCCGAACGAACAACTTGCCCTGCTTCGCCAGCTTGTCGGCGTTGGCGGCCAAGTTGCCTTGAAGGGCGCGAGCACCAGCGTCGCGAACGTCTTCGCTCATGTCACGTCCTGCGAATGGCGAGGATGGCGACGTCGTCGGTGAGCGGACCGGTCGCGAAGTCACGCGCCGCTTCGAGCAGCGACTTGCACAGGGTGTCGACGTCGACGCCGGGATCGCGGCGCAGGATGGCGGCGATGCGCTCCTCGCCGAACAGCTGACCGCCCGCCCGCGCCTCGGCCAGGCCGTCGGTGTAGAGGAGGAGGAGGTCGCCCGGCTCGAGCGTGACCTCGCGGCTGTAGTACTCGGCGTTCGGATCCAGCGTCAGCAACGGTCCGGTGGCGCGCAGAGCCCGCACCTCGCCGTCGTGCCACAGGTACGCGGCCGGGTGGCCGGCCGACGCGATGCGCAGCGTGCTGGCCTCGGCGTCGAAGACCACTGAGCACATCGACACGAGATCCTCGGGCCGGCTCCCCGCCGACATCAGCTTGTTGAGCTCCGCGAACGCCTGAGCGGGATCTCGATACTGACGGAGGAACACACGCAGGAGGTACTTGACCTGGAACGCAGTGATCGACGGCTCGATGCCGTGGCCGGCCACGTCGCCGATCACGGCGGCGACACGGCTCGCGCCGGTCGGGTACAGGTCGTAGAAGTCGCCGGCCATGGCGCCCTCGCCCGACTGGTACACGTGACCGATCTCGAACCCCTCGATCACCGGGAGGTCTTCCGGGGCGAGCCGGTCCGCCCAGCGCGCCGGGGCCAGCTGCTCCTGGGCGAGGACTTCCTCGATACGGCGGTCGAGGCGTGCCCGCTCCTCCAGCGCTTGCGCGTCCTGCACGAGGCGGCGGTGGTACGCGAGTGAGAGGCCGACCGGCACCAGCAGCAACAGGCGCGGGGCGTCGAAGATCATGTCGTTGGAGACCGACGCGATGACATTCGTGGCGCCGACGATCCCGTACAGAACTGCGGCGTGCAGCTCCTTCTGGAACGCAGCTCGCAGCAGTTGCGCCGATTGCGCGCCGGTGCCGTCCGCCGCGATCGCGCCTTCGGCGCGGCGCGCGGCGCGGAGCAGCCGCAGCGACGATCGGCCCCACACGAGCGTGCCCGCCGCGCAGGCAACGCCGACGGCAAAGAGGACCGGGTTCGTCAGCATCTGAGGGACCGACGCTAACTCGCTCGCCGTCGAACGCGAAGCTTGAGCGGCGTCGGGCCGAACCCGAAGTGCTCACGGATCTTGCGCTCGAGGTAACGGAGATAGGGCGCGGGGATAGCGCGGTTCGTGAACAGTGTGAACGTGGGCGGGTCGGTTGCGCCCTGCGTGGCGTAGAGAACGCGCACACCCGGGGACGCGTGCGCCGCCTGCGCCTCTTGGACGACCTTGTTGAGCTCGCGGGTCGGCACGCGGCGTGTGTAGGCCTCGAGCGCCTCCTGCACCGCGGGCAGGAGCTTCTGGACGCCCAGGGCGGTGAGGGCGCTGACTTTGAGCACGGGCGCGTAGCCCAGGAACCCGAGGCGGTCGGCTACCTGGTCGCGCACGTTGGCCCGGCCCTCGGCGTCGAGCAGCTCCCACTTGTTGAGGACGATGACCGCCGCGCTGCCCGCCGCGTCGACCCGCTCGGCGAGCCGCTGATCCTGATGGGTCACGCCCTCGGTCGCGTCGATCATGAGGACGGCGACGTCGGCCCGATCGACGGCTTGCAAGGCGCGCACGAGGGAGTAGTACTCGGCGCCCTCGCCGACGCGCGACTTGCGACGCATCCCCGCGGTGTCGATGAGCAGCAGGGGTCCGTCGGGGGTCTCGATGAGCGTGTCGATCGCGTCCCGCGTGGTGCCCGGCATGTCGTGAACGACCGACCGCTCGTCACCGACCAGCCGGTTGAACAGCGTCGACTTGCCGACGTTGGGGCGACCGACGATCGCGACCGCCGGCGGGCCGGTATCACCGTCATCGGGCGGCGGCGCGTCGACCTCGTCAGGGAACATCCCGACGAGTTGGTCCAGCAATTCGCCGGCACCGTGGCCGTGGAGCGCGCTCACCGGGACCGGGTCGCCGAGCCCGAACGCCGAGAACGCCCACATGTCGTTGACGCGTGTCTGTGAGTCGACCTTGTTCGCCACGACGATGACCGGTCGTCCGACCCGGCGTAGCAGCGCGGCGACGCGGTCATCCTCGTCGGTCACCCCAATGGTGGTGTCGACGACGAAGAGGATCGCCGCCGCCTCGGTCATCGCTCGTTCGGCCTGATCGCTGACCTGTCGGTCCAGCGGTGCGTCGGTCGCCAACCAACCGCCGGTGTCGACGAGCGTGAACTCGCGGCCGGTCCACTCGGCGTCGACCGCCTTGCGATCACGCGTGACGCCGGGCTGCTCCTGCACGATCGCCTCGCGGCGGCCGAGGATGCGATTGACGAGCGTCGACTTACCGACGTTAGGCCGGCCGACCACGGCGACGACCGGCTTCATGCCAACGCCTCGCGAAGCGAGCGGCCGTCGGTCGCCACGACTTCGACCGTGACGGGGAGGTCGGCCAGCGTCGTGCCGTCGATGAAGGTGTCGTTCGACAGGCAGACGTCGGGCAACAGGTAGCGATGGCTCGTGTCGGCGTCATGCTGAGCCAGGGCGCGAGCCACGTCGGCACCGGCCAGCAGCCCGGTGACGCCGATGTTGCCGCCGAAGAACTCGTTGGTCACGGTGAGTACGTCGACATTGCCGCGATCGGCGACCAGCGGGCCCACGACCGCCCGGCCGTACTCGCCGGTGATGATCGTGACCGGTCCATTGCCGCGGCTCGCGCTGACTGAAATGGCCGTGCTGCGCGGCGCGCGGTAGCCGTCGGCCGGCGCGCCTTCAAGGCTGGCGAAGAAGCCACTGTGAACCCCGATCGGCGCGGCGTCGGACGCGAACGCCGCCTCGAACGCCCGCGCCATGCCGATGCCGTTTTCGTGTTGCGGGAAGCCCTCGTACGCGTCGGTCTCGGGTAACGGCCGGCCGGCGAGCAGGTAGTACTCGTCGGCCGCGAACACGACGCGCCGGCCGACAGCGGCAAGGAAGTCGCGCTGTGCGGCTTCAACCACGTCGACGACCGCGGCGGCCTCGTCGGTGGAATGAGCCCGCATCGCCGGCTCGGTCGTGTAGCGGCTGACACCGAGCGGAACGATCGCGGCGGTCGCCAGGTCGGGGTACTGGTCGAGGATGCCCGTGAGCGTGTCCTCGAGGACCGCAGCGTCGTTGACACCCGGGCACACGACGACTTGACCATGCACCTCGATGCCGTGATCGAGCAGGGCGCGCAGCCAGCGCAGACTGGTCGCGCCGCGCCGATTGCGAAGCATGTGCGCGCGTACGTCGGGGTCGGTCGCGTGAATGCTGACGTAGAGCGGACTCAGTCGCTCGGTGACGACCCGTTCGAGATCGGCTTCGGTGAACCGCGTGAGCGTGGTGAAGTTGCCGTACAGGAATGACAGCCGGTAATCGTCGTCCTTGACGTACAGCGTGGGACGCATGCCCTTGGGCAGTTGATAGATGAAGCAGAACTCGCAGTGGTTGTCGCAGGTGCGAATGCGGTCGAAGACCGGGGAGTCGACTTCGATGCCGAGGGGAAGGCCGGCGTCGTTCTCGACGGTGAGGGTGACCTCGAGGCCCCCACGCTGGACGTCGACGTCGAGCCGCGCCTCGTCGGCCAGCAATTGGTACTCAATGACGTCACGGGGGGCCCGGCCATTCATGGCCACGATCTCGTCGCCAGGCGCAAGGCCGGCGAGTTCAGCCGGCGAACCGGGCGCCACCGCCACAATCCGCGGCAGCGACATGGCTTTGATTGTAGTTGCGCTTGCTAAAAGCCCCGCATGCCCCGGCGGGTCCTGTCGCCGATCGGAACCCTTCCCACTTCGCTCCGCTCAGCGGGCCCCTTCCATCGGCACCACCCCCCGGCTCCCGTGCGGAACGGAACACCTCCACCCCCCAGGGGAAAGGGAAGTACTCGGGACGGGGGGCATCGAGCCCCCCACCCCGAGCTGTCGCGGCATGTGGGTTCCGATAGGGGTCGGGGCGAGGGCGCTAGATGCGCCGGAGACCCGATATTTCGTTCCTCACCGGGGGACGAAGGCCGAAGGCAGCGAGGCGAGGGGGTGGCGCCGGGGAGGGGCCCGCCCCGTCGGGGCCCCAGTGTCGATGCGAGCGAAGCGAGCGAGATTGGGGTGTCGGGGTGGGAGGGCTCCCCGGTGACAGGACCCGCTCGCCGGGGGCGCGCGGGAGCAGTCGTAGGCTGAACGACGTGGCCGTACAGAAGGTCTTGCTCGCTGCGCCTCGGGGGTTTTGCGCGGGCGTGGAGATGGCGATCAAGGCGTTGTCGTGGATGGTTCGGGTCTTTGAGCCGCCGGTGTACTGCTATCACGAGATCGTCCACAACCAAGTTGTCGTTGATCGCTTCCGCGATCTCGGCGTGGTGTTTGTCGACGACATTGCCGACGTTCCGCCCGGCTCACCGGTGATGTTGAGCGCGCACGGTTCCGCACCAGACGTGGTTGCCGCGGCGCGTGCGTCAGGTGGCGTCGTCGTCGACGCGGTGTGCCCGCTGGTTACCAAGGTGCATCACGAAGTCAAAGTGCGCGCCGGCAAGGGGTTCACTGTCGTCTACGTCGGTCATGAGGGTCACGACGAGGCGGTGGGCACGATGGCGGTGGCGCCCGACGCATCGCGTCTCGTCGAATCGGCCGCCGACGTGGCCGCCTTGCCCGACGAGGGCCGGCCGATTGCCCTGCTCGCCCAGACCACGTTGAGTCACGACGAGTGGGCAGGTGTGAAGGAGGCGGTCGCCAATCGGTGGCCCGACATGTGGATGCCCGGTCGCAGCGACCTGTGCTTCGCCACGACGAACCGTCAGTCAGCGTTGCGCGCCATCGCGCCGCGGGCCGACGCGGTGATCGTCATCGGTTCGGCCAACTCCTCGAACACGCTCGCGCTCGAGCGGGTGGCCAAGAACTCTGGCTGCGCGCGTGTTTACCGCGTCAATGGCGCGAACGAAGTGCCCGGCGACCTCGAAGGTGTCGTGGGCGTGACGGCGGGAGCGTCGGCTCCCGAGGAGCTGGTGCGGGCGGTCCTCGAGCGATTGGCGCCGGCGGACGGCGTCGAGCTGGTCGACGTCACACCCGAGGACGAGTACTTCCCGCCGCCGCGCGAACTGCGTGACCTGTTGCGGTCGCTGGCTGCCGCGGTGTCGGTGTCGTTGGTCGCGCCCGCCGAGGACGTCAGCCTTCTTGCTGCTGATCGGTCGGTGGCTGCGAGCGACGCGCTCGAGGCCCTCGCCGCGCTGGCGGACTGAACTGGCTCGCGTCGACCTCGGTCCACGCCTCGGCCAGTAGCTCGAGCTGGGTCTGCGCTTCGTCGAGCCCGCCCCGCGCGATGAGAGCCGGCGCGCTGGGCGACACGATTTCCAGGTCGTGCACGCTCCCCGACCGTTCCAGGGCCAATTGCGCAGCCGCGGCCGCGTTGCCGGCGGCGGCGGCGACCGCGCCGATCTCGTCGCGCGCTCGCTCGACCACGGCGAGGTGATCGGCGCGCCGGCGGACTAGATCGGCATATACCTCGCCCTGCGGCGTTCCCGGTTCGGCGTGGCGGAGCTTGTTCAGTTGCTCGTTGAGTTTGCAGACGTCGGCGGCATGACCGGCCGCGTCCCACAAGAGTGCCTCGACGTGCGGTCGGAACTGTTCCCAACTCAGTTTCGTCGGGATGGCGGCGACGAACGACTTGGCCTCGTCCGCCAGCGTGGCCGCTTCGACCAGGGCGGCGCGCGCCTGGCCGACGATCGGCTGGCCTTTGTACTTCCACTCCCCCGGCGTCACCGACTGTTTGGTCGCCCGGGAAACGCCGACGAACAGTCCGGCGAGTTGTGCGGCGCCGATAAGGCCGCCGAGTACGCGCAGTGGGAGGGGGCCGAGGTACGCCAGCGTGACCGCCACGATGAGCAGGAAGATCATCGTCAGCGCCATGACGCCTGCGGTCACCGACACCTTGCCGTCGATCAGCGGCCGCACCCACAGGGGCGCCGCCGGGTCGACGATTGGCTGCTCGGTCATTGGCCCGCGGCCGCCTGCGCCGCGTCAAAGAGGCGCTGCAACTCGGCGTGCAGGGCCTCGGTTGTGTCGTGAATGGCGCGGCGCGGCGCCCGGCCACCGTTGTCGCCCGCCGGCGCAGGTATCGGAGTGCCGACGACGAGTGAGGTCTTCACCGGGTGCACAAACTTCGAGCCCTTCGGCATGGCCCGCTCCGAGCCACCGATGCCGACCGGCACGATGGGCACCCCGGTGCGGGCGGCGACATAGGCCGCCCCTTCGAACAGCGGCTGCACGTCGGGGCCCGACTGGCGCGTGCCCTCCGGGAAGATCACCAACGGCTCGCCCGCTTCGACAACGTCGATGCAGCGGCGCAGCGCTTCGCGGTCAGCGCTACCGCGGTGCACCGGAAACGCTCCAAGCGCATTGAAGAACGCGCCGATCCAGCGGACCTTCCAGAGCGAGTCCTTCCCCATGTATCGCAACCGGCCTTTCGCCAGCCCCGCCACGAGGAACGTGTCGATGTTCGACCGGTGCACCGGCGCGAGCACGTAGGGCCCGTCGGTCGGGATGTTCTCGCGCCCGACGATCTTGGGTCGCCACATGAGGCGACACACGGTGACGACGACGGCGCGCACGAATCGGTAGAGCGCCAGGTCGGCGCGCACGCGCTTCACCTGGCCACCAAGGCGAGCACGCGGTCGACAACCGCATCGACCCCTGTCGCGGTGGTGTCGACCTCTACCGCGTCGTCCGCCTTGACCAGCGGAGACGCCACGCGCGTCGAGTCGAGTCGGTCGCGGCGCGCGATGTCAGCCTCTTCCTTTCGGCGCGCCGCCCGCACCGGCTCGCTGGCCGTGAGGAACACCTTGACGTCGGCGTCGGGAAACACCACGGTCCCGATGTCGCGTCCTTCGACGACGCCGTTGCCGGCGTTGGCGGTCGCCCAGGCCCGCTGGCGCTTGACCATCTCGGCGCGGACCTCGGGGTTGGCGGCGACGGCACTCACCGCGGTGTTCACGCGCGGCTC